>VGBY01000059.1 GCA_016870295.1 Actinomycetota bacterium | reverse complement strand
GCGATCGAACGATCGTCGACGAACGGCGCACAAGCACTCGTGCTGCAGGTCAACTCGCGTGGTGCCGTCGTTGATGAAGCGCGGATGCAGCAACTCCTGCGTAGCGTGCGCGATTCCTCCATCCCGATTGGCGTCTGGGTTGGTCCGAGCGGTTCGCGGGCGCATGGCTGGTCGGCATTGTTGCTCGCGGTCGCGGATGTGTCGGCAATGGCCCCGAACTCCACCGTCGGGAAGATCGGCGCACCATTGCTGTTGGACGACCAGCCGATCTCCCTTGGCGAGGCCACAACACTGCTGCGCAGCAACACCCTCGGCACCGACGAGGCGCGCAAACGTGGCGTACTGCGCCTCACGATCTCCGATGAAGGCGTGCCCGTGCTGCGCAACATGCTGTTTGCCCTCGACGGTCTTGCCGTCAAAGGCACTGTGCTCGACACGGTGGTGGAGGTGGTGGGCGACGACGGGGCCATCGTGCGCGAGGCAGCCACGACGCGATTCTTCAAACTCGGCACCGTGGAACAGTTGATGCACACATCGGCGAGTGCCGCGCTGGCGTATTTGCTGTTCTCTTTCGGTTTGGCGCTCCTCGTGTTCGAGTTCTATACCGCGGGAATCGGCATCGCGGGTTTCGTCGGTGCATTGTGCACGTTGCTCGGCACGTTCGGTCTTGCCGAGTTGCCGGTGCGTCCCGTTGGCATCATCCTGTTGATCCTCGCGGTGATTGCGTTTGCGGTCGATGTGCAGGTCGGCATCCCGCGGTTTTGGACCGGTGTCGGGGTGTTGGCGTATGTGATTGCGTCGTTCGTGTTGTACGGGCCGGTGCAAGAAGAGGCGTTGCAACTTTCGTGGTTGACGTTGATCGCCGGCGTCGCATCGATGACATTGGCCTTCGTGGTCGGCATGCCGTCGATGGTGCGTACCAGGTTTGCCACACCCACGATTGGGCGTGAATGGTTGATCGGACAACAAGGTGTGGCAGCCACCGACATCTCGCCCGAAGGTGAAGCCGATGTGCGTGGCGCAAAGTGGCGGGCCCGCACCAACCGCGCCACACCGATCAAGAGTGGTCAGCCGCTCAAGGTTGCGGCAATCGATGGAGTGACGCTGGATGTGGAGCCGCTGGAAGGCGCAGCCCGCGACTATCGCGAGATGCGCAAACCGCGCGAACAATGACCGGCGCCGGCGATCCGCAGTCGGTGCCGCTACGACCGGCATCCACCGTGATGCTGGTGCGCGACGTACCAAGCGACATCGAGGTATTCATGTTGCAGCGCACGACGAGTGCGGTATTCGCCAGTGGTATGTACGTCTTCCCTGGTGGGCGGGTCGACGATGTCGATGCAGCCGCTGAGCTCGACGAATTGTGCGATGGCATGAGTGACGCCGAGGCGAGTGACTTGCTGCGTGTGCCAAGCGGCGGCCTCGCGTATTGGGTTGCAGCGATTCGCGAGTGCTTCGAGGAGGCCGGTGTGTTGCTGGCACGTGATCAGCGGGGTGAATACGTGTCGCTGGGCGACACCGATGCCCAGGCACGATTCGGTGAGTTGCGCCACCGGGTGCATGACGGACAACTATCGCTGGCCGAGTTGTGTCGTCGCGAGAACTTGCGTCTCGCAGTGGATGCGATTCGCTACGTGAGCCACTGGATCACGCCCGTCGGGGAGAAACGCCGCTTCGATACCCGGTTCTTCGTCGCCGTTGCACCATCGGCGCAGGATCCGCTGCATGACGACAAGGAGACCGTCGCCAGTTTGTGGGTGACCCCATCCGATGCATTGTCGCGCGCCAAACGCGGCGAACTGGCGATGATTCCCCCGACGATTGCAAACCTCGAGTTTCTCGCGCCGCATCATTCGTCTCGAGATGCCGTCGACGCGGCACAGCGCATCGGTGTGCCGACGCCGATCCTGCCGAAGTTGCAGTTCGATGGCGACGGGCGAGTGGTGGGAATCGTCTTCCCCGACGACCCGCGCTACGCCAAGATGCCGTAAGCCGGCGGCTAGCGCGGCTTCTTGCCGAGTGCCACCTCGACGGATTCCAGCAGGCGTGCCGAACAGCCGGCCATGTCGGTGGCCGGCACCGTGGCGCTGATGATCTTCTTCGCGATATCGCGGAATGCTTCCGCTGCGGCCGAATCGCCCGTCAGTGCAATTGGCTCACCGGTATCGCTGCCGTGTGCGACTGCGTTCTCGATCGGAATCTGACCGAGCAACTCGGCACCGATCTCGTTGGCCAACGTTGCCCCGCCACCTTCACCAAAGAGTGGGTACGTGCTGCCGTGTTCGCAGGTGAAGTGGCTCATGTTCTCGATCACGCCTGCGATGCGCAGGAAACTCCGTTGTGCCATGTCGGCGGCGCGAATCGCCACTTTTTGTGCCGACACTGCGGGGGTCGTGACGATGATCAGATCGGTGCGCGGCAACATGCGAGCCAGGCCCATCTGCACGTCGCCGGTGCCGGGCGGCATGTCGATGAGCAGGTATTCGAGTTCCCCCCAGTGCACGTCGTTGAGAAACTGCTCGACCGCCTTGGTCAGCATCAGCCCGCGCCACATGAGCGCAGTGCTCTCGTCGTCGACGAGCATGCCCGTGCTCACGACCTTGAGCAACCCGCTACCGATACGTCGTTCGTTGGGGATGATCTTCGGTTTGTCGGCATCGCCAACTTTGCGGGCGGCGAGACGCTCGGACATGCCGAGCATGCGCGGCATTGAGAAGCCCCAGATATCGGCATCGAGCACACCGACGGTGTGACCTTGCGCCGCGAGTGCAACGGCGAGGTTCGCGGTGACCGAACTCTTGCCGACACCACCCTTTCCGCTCGCAATCGCGAGGACGCGAGTGGTGACGGGCACCGCGGTGTCGCCGGCATTTTCGCGCGCATTCCAGCGGGCCTTGGTCATCACTGCCGAACGCTCATCCGCGTTCATCTCGCCCCACTCGATCTTCACCTTCGTGACACCGGGGTGTGTTTCGAGTCGTGACTCGATGTCGTTCTTGATCTGGGCACGCAGCGGGCAGCCCTTGATGGTGAGTTTTACGCCGATGGTGATGACGCCGTCGTTGCCGACCGTGACGTCGGTGGCCATGCCGAGGTCGACGATGTTGGCCCCGAGTTCGGGGTCGATGACGGCGCGCAGCAGGTTGCGTACCTGGTCCGCCGTGGGGGGCGGCACGGTTGGCTCAGCCACGCCCTCAACCTACCGACGACGGTGTCGCGGGGGTCGCGTTGCCTCCGTGTGACTTCGTCACAATGCTTGTCACTGCACCACTCGGAGACGGTAGTTTGGGGGCGTCATGATCACGCTCACCTCGGCTGCTGCCACCAAAGTCAAACAACTGCTCGAAAGCGAAAACGCCACCGATCTCGCCTTGCGCGTTGCGGTGCGTCCGGGCGGATGCTCGGGATACTCCTACGAGATGTACTTCGACGGTGACTTCACCAGTGAGGACAAGGTGCACACCTTCGGCGATGTGAAGGTCGTCGTTGATCCGGCATCCGCACAGTTGTTGTCGGGTGCCAGCCTCGATTACGCCGATGGCCTGAACGAGTCGGGATTCAAGATCACGAACCCGAACGCCAACCGCACCTGCGGTTGCGGTCAAAGCTTCAGCTGACCAGTACGGCGTCGGCCGTTTGGCACAGCTTCAGCTGACCAGCACGGCGTCAGCCGATTAGCGACGCGAGTTCCACTTCGTCAAACACGGCGTCGAGTCGCGCCGTCACCACACCGCGTGAATCCGTAACGAACAACGCCGGTTCATAGTTCATTCCGAGCGCCGTCACGACGGGCGCAACTTGTGTGGCGTCACGATCGGCGTAGACCTCCGCGTGAATGAACGTGTAGGCGCCACTGGCGCGCGCCGCCACCGAGACGAGTGCCTCCAACGCGGGCGCGCACGTGCCGGTGGCGCAATGTGCCGGGGTGCCGACGAGCAGCACGATGGGTTTGCCGAGTGTCAACGCTTCGGTGAGCGTCACTTCATGTAGCGGACACGCCTCGGGTTGCTGAGTGCAGATCGGGTCGACACCGTGGGCATCGTCGAACGTCGGAGTGTCGAACGCAGGCAGCGCGTCGCCGATGCCCGGCACCGCAACCTCGCCACGGGCGAACACCTGGAATGCCGCACCATCGCTCGGCCCGCCATCGAGCACGATGCGGTAGAACCCCGTCTGCTCGATGTTCACGAAGAACGGCCAGTACGGCGTGGCGAGTTTGGCGTCGTGGCGTTGCGCAGTGAGACCCTCGGCGACGACATCGTTGCGCCCATCGTCGATGCGCAGAATCCGCGCGGTCAAGACATCAGGTGTCTTCGTCGGGCCGTCGGTGGTGAGCAAACCGCCGGCGCTGGCCAACGACAGAGGCAAACGTAGGTCACCTGACACCAGATTCTGGGGAAACCGCTGCACGATTTGCACATCTTCGGGTAGTGGCACATCGGGCGTGTCAGGGTCGCTGCTTGGCGACCCACAAGCAGCCGCGAGCGAGCCGAGCGCAATTGCACCGCTGCCGACCACGATGACACGACCAGAAGTCGCGAGAAACTCACGTCTCGTCGTCGAACGCACGCGGTAAGGGTAACGAGGAGTGGTGTGTCTCGCCGTCCCTGCTCTAACCTTGACTGCATGGCTGCACCAATTGGTCCGTACACACCCGTCGTTCGCGCTGGCGATTGGATCATCGTCTCGGGTCAACTCGGTTTGCGTGACGGGAGTCTCGTTGCTGGTGGTGTGAAAGCGCAGACCACGCAGGCGATCGCCAATCTGCGCACGCAACTCGACAGCGTGGGTGCCAAGTTGAGCGACGTAAAAAAGACGCTGTGCTTCCTCACCGACATGGATACCTTCGCCACGTTCAATGAGGCGTACGTCGCCGGCTTTGGTTCACACCGCCCCGCACGCAGCACGATTGGTGTCGCATCGCTTCCGGCGAACGGTGTGGTGGAGATCGAGGCGTGGGCGTATGTGCCGGCCACGCAGACGGACACCAAGCCGACCGCAAAGAAGCGATCCGCAAAGCAGCCGCCTGCAAAGAAGAAGTAACGCGATGGCTGGCGCACTCGTACTCGTGGCGGTGTTGCTCGCGTTCCCCATCTTGGTCGGTCTGGGTACCGTCGTGATCGCCGCCATCCTCGGTGAGTCGCTCCACCGCGATGCTCGCGCGCGCAACGAAGCGAGCGAGTTGCTCGAGTTGAACACCTGAGCACCACGTCGTCCGGCATCGCCGACATCGTCGTTCACTCGGCGCGACTGGTGGCCACGCTCGATGACGAGCGTCGCGAGATTGCCAACGGATGGGTCGCCGTCACCAACGGCATGGTGTCGGCGGTGGGGGCAGGCACCGCGCCACCGGCACGCGAGTCGATCGATGCGTCCGGCTGTCTCGTAACGCCGGGTCTCATCAATGCACATCACCACCTGTACCAAAACCTGACGCGGGCATACGGCCCGATGACCGACTCGGCATTGTTCGGCTGGTTGCGCACGTTGTATCCGTTGTGGGGTGCACTCGACGAGGAGTCGGCACATGTGTCGGCGTGGGTCGGGCTCGCGGAGTTGGCGCTCTCGGGGTGCACGACATCATCGGATCATCTGTACTTGCATCCGCGCGGTGCTGGTGATTTGCTCTCGGCGGAGATTGCAGCGGCCCGCGACATCGGCGTGCGCTTTCATCCGACATACGGCTCGATGTCGCTGTCGGAGAAGGATGGTGGACTACCGCCCGATCATGTGGTGCAAGACCACGACGAGATCCTTGCCGCAAGCGAGCGTGCCGTCGCAATGCACCACGATCGTGCGCGCGGAGCGATGGTGCGTGTGGCCTTGGCGCCGTGTTCGCCGTTCAGTGTCACCAAACAGTTGATGATCGACTCGGCGCAACTCGCCGAACGACTCGATGTGCGGCTGCACACGCACTTTGCGGAAAACGACGAAGATGACGCCTACTCACTCGCGACATTCGGATGTCGGCCAACGCAGTATCTCGATGATGTCGGCTGGTTGAGCGATCGGGTGTGGTTGGCGCACTGCGTGAAACCCAACGACACCGAAATCACGCAACTGGGCAGAGCGGGCGTGGGGGTTGCACATTGTCCGAGCAGCAATCTCATCCTCTCGTCGGGTATTGCACCAACCGTCAAACTGCGGGCGGCTGGTGTGCACGTCGGTCTCGGTGTCGACGGTTCGTCGTCGGCCGATGCTGCATCATTGTGGTTGGAGGCCAGGCAGGCGATGTTGCTCGCGAAGTTGACGAGCGGTGCAGCGGCCGGCACCGCTCGCATGGCGCTCGAACTCGCGACGCGTGGCGGTGCAGGCTGCCTGGGTCGCGTCGGCGAACTCGGAGAACTGAGTGTCGGCTGCGTCGGTGACATCGCCGTGTGGTCACTCGACGGCCCGCGGTTTGCCGGCGTGATCGACGATCCAATCGAGGGCTGGCTGCGCTGTGGGCCGGCGAGTGCCAAGCACACGATCGTGCATGGTCGTCTCGTCGTGCGCGATCACGCGCTCGTATCACCGAAGCTCGGCGCGATGCTCACCGACCACACGCGACTCGCCAAGCGAATGCAACAAGTGGGGTGATTGCCGACGCTCGGCTCGTGCGCGCCGTGCCTCAGCCCGACCACTTCGACGAACCGAAGCGGTAGCCGACACTACGCACGGTTTCGATGAGGTGAGCGTGTTCTTCACCCAACTTGGCGCGCAGACGACGCACGTGCACGTCGACGGTGCGGGCGCCA
>VGBY01000058.1 GCA_016870295.1 Actinomycetota bacterium | reverse complement strand
CGGCAAAGAACTCGCACGCCGCAACATACGCAAAGTTGCCGAGGCAAACGATCACTCGTTTCTTGCGCAGCAAGGTCAACTCGCGGGTGAGAAAACCCGCGCAGCGCTTGCGTTCGAGCGGTAGTGGCGTGTTGTCGGGTGGCGCGCAACGCACGGCGACGGTGACCCACGCATCGCGCAGGGCAAGCCCGTCGTAACGATGGTGTGATGTCGCCTGATTCGCCAATCCGGCGCGGTGCATCGCGCGATACAACCAGTCGCCGCTGCGATCGCCGGTGAATACGCGCCCCGTGCGGTTTGCGCCGTGGGCGCCAGGCGCCAAGCCCAGCACCACGATGCGCGCCTGCGGGTCGCCGAACCCGGCGATTGGTTTGCCCCAATACTTCTCGTCTCGGTACGCAGCACGTCGTTGCTTGGCCACCGACTCGCGCCAGCGCACGAGGCGCGGGCAGGCACGGCACTGCTCGATTTCGTCGCGCAAGCGTGCGGGCGTGTCGCGTTTCGCAGCGGATTTTGGCTTCACGTATCGCGACGCTACGAGATGTGTGGGTAGGTTGAGCGTTCATGCCTGCCAAGCCGACGCTCGTTCTCTTGGTGCGCCACGGCACCACGCCGACGACCGGCAAGGTGTTGCCCGGTCGAGCGCGGGGCCTGCATCTCGCCGCGAGCGGCAAGGCGCAGGCACAACGCGTCGCCGAGCGCATTGCAGAACTTGGGTCGATCGCCGCCATCTATTCCTCCCCGCTCGAGCGAGCACGCGAAACTGCGGCACCAATCGCGCGCATAACTCGCAAGGCGGTGCGCGTCGAACGCGGTCTCATCGAGTGCGACTTCGGCGCATGGACCGGCCAGTCGCTGCGACGACTAATGAAGAAGCCAGAGTGGTCGACGGTGCAGCGCGCGCCAAGCATGTTCCGCTTTCCGCAGGGTGAGAGCTTCGTCGAGATGCAGAACCGAATGGTCGGTGCCCTCGATCTCATTCGGCGACGCCACTCGGGAAAGACCGTCGTGTGTGTTTCACATGCCGACACCATCAAGGCGGCCGTGGCGCATGCGACGGGCACGCCGCTCGATTTGTTCCAGCGCATCGTGATCTCAACATGTTCGGTAACAGCGATTCTTTACACCGACTCAGCACCGATCGTGCTCACCGTCAACTCGACCGGTGCGTCGCTGCGCGAGCTGAGGCCATCGTGAGCGTGTTCCGCGAGTTTGAGCAGGCTGACTTCTTCACGACGGGTGCCGTCGGATTACCCGGTGCCCGCGTGTTCTTCTTGCAGATCGGCGCCGAAGATGATTCGCTCTCGATCAAATGCGAAAAGGAGCAGGTCATCGCGCTCGTGGCGTACTTGCGCAAGATGCTCGAAGACGCGCCGGCGGTGCGTGATACCGACACGAGCAGTGCGTCGTTGCGCGAACCCGTCGACGCTGCGTTTGCACTCGGCAGCATCGGCCTGGCCTACGACCGTCAGGAAGATCGCGTCGTACTGCAGTTCGAGGAAGTCACGCCCGACGACGAACCCGACTTCGACGCCGGTCGTGTGCGAGCCCGTATTACACGCGCGCAGGCGGTGGCGTTCTGCAACAACGCCGAACGACTCGTGCGTGCGGGTCGCCCGCCGTGCGTGTTCTGCGGTCTGCCAGTGAATCGCGACGGCCACGCCTGCCCGCGCATGAACTAGGCGGCCGAGGGTGACGCCAAAGAACGAACGCGGCACGGCTGCCGAGCGCGGCGCACCGGACAAGCGCAGTGCGCCATCCAACCCGGCCGACACCCTTGCGCGCGGCGACATCGAGATCGAGATGCGCATGCCCTACAGCAGCAACGCCACCTTCCTCGTGAAGGTAACTGCCGACGGCGAGTCGCTGCGGGCAATTTACAAGCCATTGCGCGGCGAGCGACCACTCTGGGACTTCGCCCCCGGATTACATCGTCGCGAAGTGGCCGCGTATCGACTGGCCGTGGCGATGGGGCTCGACTTCGTGCCGATCACGTTGTTGCGCGAAGGACCACTCGGCGAAGGTTCCATGCAGTTGTTAGTCGACGCCGATTTTGAGCAGCACTACTTCACGTTGTTCGAGTCGCGCGAAGACCTCCACGACCGATTGCGTGAGATCGCCGTGTTCGACATTCTCGCCAACAACACCGATCGTAAGTCTGGGCATGTGTTGATCGACAATGCGGGCCACATCTGGGGCATCGACCACGGGTTGTGCTTTGCTGCCGACTTCAAGTTGCGCACCGTCATTTGGGAATTCGGTGGCGAAGAGATTCCCCGCCACATCATGAGCACCGTCGAGCGTGTGAGCACTGCCCTGCCGCTGGAGGTCGCCTCGTTGCTCGACGACGACGAAGTCACAGCATTCGCCCAGCGCGCGGCATGGCTGTGCGAACACCGTCAGTTTCCGCACGACCCAAGCGGACAGCGGTACCCCTGGCCGCTCGTCTAGCCGCGCAACTTCAGCGCTTCAATCAGTTTTGGCAGCACCTTGTGCACGTCACCGACGATGCCGAGGTCGGCCACCGCAAAAATCGGCGCTTCTTTGTCTTTGTTGATGGCGATGATGTTCTTCGAACCCTTCATGCCCACCATGTGTTGTGTCGCACCGGAGATGCCGGCGGCGATGTACACGCTCGGCTTCACCACTTTGCCGGTCTGACCAACCTGGTACGAGTACGGCACCCAGCCCGCGTCGACGATGGCCCGCGACGCACCCGGCGCGCCGTGCAGCAATTTCGCGAGTTCTTCGACCATGGCGAAATTCTTCGACTCGCCGAGACCGCGACCGCCCGATACGACGATGTTTGCTTCGTCGAGTTTTGGTCCGCTCGTTTCTTCCACATGCACCGCAGTGACCTTTGCGGCCGCCGTCTTGCCGGCGTCAGGCACCGTCACGGCGACCACCTCGGCAGCGACGCCACCACTCTCTTCCGCGGCGAAACTCTTGGGGCGGAACGAAGCGAGGTGCGGGCCGGCACCTGTGAAGGCCGTTGCGAACAACACATTGCCACCGAAGATCGGCGTGGTCGCCACGACCTCATTGCCGTTGACGGCAATGTCGATGTTGTTCGTCAGCACCGTGACGCCGAGCTTCACCGAGAGTCGAGCGAGCGTGTCGCGCCCGTCGTAGTTCTGCGGGAAGAGGATGAGATCGGGCTTGTTGCCAGCGTCGATGAGCGACTTCATCGCACTCGCCGCGGCTACACCGACGAAACGACCACCGAGGTCGCCCGTGGCGTACACCTTCTTTGCGCCGAACTTGCCAAGTGCCGCAGCCAAGCTCGCGCCATCGCCGGCGACGAACGCCGACACATTGTCGCTGAGGCTGCGTGCCTTGGTGAGTAGTTCAGCGGTGAAGCTGGTCGGGGTGCCTTTGTTGCCTTGGGCGAACACCCACACATTGTTGAGAGCCATGTCGCTGTTCCTCCTCAGATGACCTTCAGCGTTTCGAGAAACGCCACGATCTTGTTGAACGCTTCGCCGTCGTCTTCGATGACCTGACCGGCTTTGCGCGCTTCGGCTTGGGTCACCGACGCGACCTTCTGCCCGGCACCGCTCCAACCGACCGGCGTCACGCCGAGGTCGGCGGCCGTCACGGTGACGATTTCTTTCTTCTTGGCATCCATGATTCCTTTGAAGCTCGGGTAGCGCGGCTCCACAACTCCGGCGGTCACGCTGATCAGCGCCGGGAGCAGGCATTCGACTTCGTCGTAGCCGGCTTCGGTCTGGCGATTGATCTTCAACGTGCCACCGTCGACCTTCACTTTCTTGGCGAACGTCACCGACGGCAAGCCGAGCACTTCAGCGACTTGCTCGGGCACCGTGCCGGTGTAACCGTCGGTGGATTCGGTGGCGGCGACGACGAGATCTGGCATTCCGACCTTTTGGATTGCGGCCGCGAGCACCTTGGCTGTCGTGAGCGCATCGGAGCCAGCGAGTGCAGGGTCAGACACCAGCACACCACGCACGGCACCCATCGCGAGTGCGGTTCGCATGCCGCTCATCTCACCATTGGGGGCCATCGACACGATGCTCACTTCTCCGCCACCAGCGGCCGTCGCCAACTGTAGGGCCATCTCCACGCCGTAGGCATCGGAGTCGTCGAGGATGAGTTTGCCATCGCGCTTCAACGCGTTGGTCGAAGAGTCGAGCGATCCCGGCGTTGCAGGATCGGGAATTTGCTTCACACACACGACGATTTTCATGTACTCCATTGTTACCGCTCGGTCACCTCGGCGAAGACTCAGCCCGCACAGTCGTCGTGCCGCGAATTGTGACGTTTGTCAAGCACGCCCGCGACCGCCGATACCGTGAAAATGCGTGCGAATCCTGCTGATCGTCAATTCGTTCGCCACATCGGTCACGCCGCGCAACACCGTGCAAGTGCACCAGTACCTCGCCCGTCATCACGACGTGCAGGTGGTGGAAACCAGTGAACGCGGCCATGCGACCCGCTTCGCCGTCGACGCGGTGGCGAGGGGTTTGGATGCCGTCGTGGCATTCGGTGGCGACGGAACGCTGAACGAGGTGGCCACCGGTCTCGCCGGAAGCACCGTCGCCCTCGGTGTGCTGCCCGGTGGGTCGACGAACGTGTTCGCTCGTTCGCTCGGCATGGCGAATGATCCACTGCTCGCCGTCACGCAACTTGCGGCCGGGCTCGACGGTGGTCTGATCGCACCGATCGGCATGGGCGAAGCGAACGGTCGCTACTTCACCTTTCATGCCGGGATCGGTTACGACGCCGAGGTCGTGCGACAAGTCGAGCGCACGTTCAGTTTCAAACGACTCGTCGGTCAACCGCTCTTTGCCTATGCGGCGCTCAGGACATGGTTCGTCGACTACGACCGCAAGTTCCCCCACTTCACGGTGGAGATTGATGGCCGCAAGATTCCGAATGGGTTCTTCACGATTCTCTTGAACACCAATCCGTACACCTACGTCGGCAAACGCGCCATCGAGTTGTCGCGGGCGGCGTCGCTGGAGAAGCGTCTCGTTGCCGTGACGTTTCGCCGATTGTCGACACCACTGATGCTCTCCACGATCTACGGTGCGTTGCGCAAGGGCGGTGTGGCGGCGCGGCGCGGGATCGAGATCATTGAGGACGTCGAGGAAGTCGTGTTCGATTTCCCGGCACCGTTCGGCTACCAACTCGACGGCGACTTCGTCGACGAGACCACCACGCTCACCGTGCGCCACAAGCCCGAAAGTCTTCGTCTGATCAAGCCGATGCTGGTGGAGTACTAGCCGCGCAGCACATCGAGCGCCACATCCGGCACGTTCGTGCAGATGCCGTCGATCCCCCACGCGATGAGTTCGCGCATGCGCGCAGGGTCGTCACATGTCCAGGTGTTCACGCGCACACCTTCGGCGTGAAACGCGTCGATCAATTCTTTCGTCACGCGCGATACCTCTGGGTGCACGGCAGCGTGCCCGCTCTCGCGTAGATCGCGGGCGAGCGCTGCGGCATCCGACACGTTCACCGTCAGCCAAGCCGTCGGCAGTGCTGCCCACTCCGCATGAGCACGGTCGACTGTTTTGCGGCGAAAGCACGAGAGCAGGTACCGGTTCACATCGCCGTGCGCTGCCACGTGGCGACGCAACACATCGAGCACTGCAAGCGTGCGGGTGTCGTTGGCGTCGTAGTCGGGTTCGGTGTAGTAGTTCTTCACCTCGACATTCACCCACATATCGCCGCAGGCATCCAATGCTTCATCAAGCGTCGGGATGTGTTCGGGTAACTGCGACTTGGTGAGGTGAATGATGATGCGTCCATCGGCAATCTGCGGGTCGTGGTGCACCACGAGTTCGCCGCTCGCGCACTGCCGCACATCGAGTTCCACTGCGTGCGCACCCATGTCGCGGGCGAGGCGAAACGCCGCCAGAGTGTTCGCTGGTGCTGCCTTGGACGCACCGCGGTGGGCCATCACTTGTGTTGTTGTGCTTGCTTGATGCCCTGAAATCACCTGAAATTTGCCCCTTGCGCCGACGCCATCTGGCACTTATTCTGATGCGCGCATGTCCATCCTCGCACAAAGCCTCGCCCTTGGTTCCGCTGATTACTCGTGGAGGGTGACCGCCAATTGTCGCGACACCGACCCGGAACTGTTCTTCCCGATCGGCAACACCGGCGAAGCGCTGCGCATGTTGGTGCGCGCGCGTGCTGTGTGCGCCGACTGCAACGTGCGCAAAGAGTGTCTCGAGTTCGCGATGGCCACCAACCAAGACTGCGGCGTCTGGGGTGGCACGAGCGAAGAAGAGCGCCGCGACCTGCGTCGTCGCGCCGCCGCCGCCCGCCGCGCCAACCTGGCGTAGCTTTCGCACCGCTCCACAGAGCGACCGGAGTCTGGTGCGCTAGTGAGCCACGTCGGTGGGGATGCGGAGGTCCACCACGGTGCCGGTAACGCCGTCGTCACCATCGAGGCCGGCGTCAGAACGATCTTGCGTCGTCGCGGGGCGCATCGCGATGGTGCCGCCGAGTTCGGTGGTTACCAGCGTGCGCACGATGGAGAGCCCCAACCCCGTCGCGTGGGTGATTTCGAACTGGTCATTGACGCCGACACCATTATCGATCACCCGCAGGTGCAACGCATCGTCGTTCGCATCACGCTGCATGAAGACTCGTACCACACCATCGCGTCGACCTTCGGCAAACGCGTGATCAACGACGTTCTGTAGCAACTCCAGAATCACGACAGAGAGCGGCGTTGCAATCGTGGCAGGTAAACGACCCGCGTCGCCCCGCACCTCGAAACGCACGGGGCGGTCCGCCG
>VGBY01000057.1 GCA_016870295.1 Actinomycetota bacterium | reverse complement strand
CTCCGACCGAGAAGAAGAAGATCCTCGAGTCGTACGAAGAGAAGGCCGAGAAGGTCGAGACGCAGTTCCGTCGCGGCATCATCACCGATGGTGAGCGTCGTCAGCAGGAAGTGCGTATCTGGTCGGATGCCACCAACGAAGTGATGGGTGCGATGCAGCAGTCGTTCAAGAACGACGACTTCAATCCGATCGACATGATGGTCGGCTCGGGTGCGCGCGGCAACATGACGCAGTTGCGTCAGATTGCCGGTATGCGTGGTCTCGTGGCCAACCCGCGCGGTGACATGATCCCGCGTCCGATCAAGAGCAACTTCCGTGAAGGTCTCGCGACACTCGAGTACTTCATCGCCACGCCTGGTGCGCGCAAGGGTCTCGTCGACACCGCGCTGCGCACCGCCGACTCGGGCTACTTGACGCGCCGTCTGCACGACGTGGCGCAAGAGCTCATCGTGCGCGAGGACGACTGCGGCACCAGCCAGGGCATCTGGGTGGAAGACGTGCAGCCCGACACCTCGAGCAAGCGCAACTGGTTGGAGACCCGTCTCTTTGGTCGCACGTTGCACACCGACGTGACGCTGTCGAACGGCACCGTGTTGCCGCGCAACAGCATCGTCGGTGACGCCGAATTGGCGATGCTGCGCGAGGACTCCGGCGTGACGCGAGTGCGCGTGCGTTCGGTGCTCACCTGTGAGTCAAAGAACGGCATCTGCGCCAAGTGCTACGGCCGTTCGTTGGCCACCGGCAATGCGATTGAACTCGGGGAAGCGGTCGGCGTGATCGCGGCCCAGTCGATCGGTGAACCGGGCACGCAGTTGACGATGCGTACGTTCCACACCGGTGGTGTGGCGGGCAAGGACATCGCCGGCGGTTTGCCGCGCGTCGTGGAATTATTCGAGGCGCGCCATCCGAAGGGTGCGGCGACGTTGTCGCGCGCGACCGGCACCGTTCGCATCGGCGATGACGACGGCAAGGGATTGCTCGTCAAGATCATCGACGACAACGGCGATGAAGTGTCGTTCCAGATGCCGTCAGGCAGCAAGTTGAAGGCCAGGGACGGCGACTCCGTCGTGGCCGGTCAGTTGCTCACCGATGGTCCGATCGACCCGAAGGAGTTGCTCGAGATCAGCGGTATTCGTGACGCGCAGAACTACATCGTCGACGAAGTGCAGCGCGTGTATCGCGACCAAGGCGTCGCCATCCATGACAAGCACATCGAGTTGATCATCCGCCAGATGACGCGTCGCTACATCGTGCAGGATCCGGGTGACACGCCCTTCTTGCCGGGTGAGCGCATCGACGCGCGCATCTTGCGTGAGACGAACGACTCGCTCTCGAAGGAAGGCAAGCGCACCGCGGAAGGTCGCCCGGAGTTGATGGGCATCACCAAAGCGGCGATCTCGACGGACTCGTGGCTCTCGGCTGCGTCGTTCCAGGAGACCACGCGCGTGTTGACCGAGGCGGCAATCGACGGTCGCAGCGACTCGTTGATTGGTCTGAAGGAGAACATCATCATCGGCAAGGTCATCCCTGCCGGTACGGGTATGGACTCCTACAACCTGTTCGGTATCGACTACCCGGGCTACGTGCGACCGCAGTCGCACACGACCGAGGGCGATGAAGGTGTCGAAGTTGACGAGTCGGTGTTCGGCACCGCGTCGTCTTCATCCTCGAGCAACGCGGCTACCGTCGCCGACTTCCAGGCCGTCATGGGCACGGGGTCGGGGCAGGGTAGCGACGATGCCGAGTCCGACGCCGACAACGCCTGATCCGCGTCCGACGCACGACCGCTGTATCGCACGCCCGGTAACGGGGCGGGGGTTGGCGACCGCGCAGGGCTGCCCGTAGGCTGTAGCGCTCGCTGCTGGCGGCCTTCGTGGTCGCCTCGGCTGGGTGAAAGTCAGTGCCCGTCAGTCCTACGAAAGAAAGCAATCGGTTGTTCGCGTGCCCACAATCCAACAGTTGATCCGCCAAGGGCGCAGCTCGAAGTCGTCCAAAACCAAGACCCCGGCGCTGAAGGGCTCGCCGCAGCGTCGCGGTGTCTGCACCCGCGTGTTCACCACCACCCCGAAAAAGCCCAACTCCGCCCTGCGCAAAGTGGCCCGCGTACGCCTCACCAGCGGCGTCGAAGTCACCGCATACATCCCGGGCGAGGGCCACAACTTGCAGGAGCACTCGATCGTGCTCGTGCGCGGCGGTCGCGTGCGCGACCTGCCAGGTGTTCGTTACAAGATCATCCGCGGTGCGCTCGACGCTTCCGGCGTGAAGGATCGCAAGCAGGCACGCAGCCGTTACGGCGCGAAGCGCTCGAAGTAGGTCGACGATGTCACGCAAAGGTCCCGCCGTACGCAGCGAACTGCTCGCTGATCCCGTCTTCCATTCCACGCTCGTCACGCAAGTCGTCAACAAGGTGATGTTGCACGGCAAGAAGAGCACCGCCGAACAAATCGTGTACGGCGCACTGAAGATGATCGAACAAAAGACGAGCAGCGAACCACTCGCCACGCTGAAGCGGGCGATCGACAACGTCAAGCCGCCGCTCGAAGTGCGCAGCCGCCGTGTCGGTGGCGCCACCTACCAGGTGCCGGTCGAGGTGAAACCGCGTCGCTCGACGACGCTCGCCATCCGTTGGGTGGTGGAGAACGCCCGCGACCGTCGCGAGAAGACGATGGCCGAGTGCCTCGCCAACGAACTGATGGACGCCTCCAACGGCGTCGGTGCGTCGATGAAGAAGCGCGAAGACATGCAGAAGATGGCGGAAGCCAACAAGGCCTTCGCGCACTACCGCTGGTAAACCGAGAACCCCACTAGGCCACTAAACGGAGTATCCCCCCATGTCCGAGAGAGAGTTCCCACTCGAGCGATACCGAAACATCGGCATCATGGCGCACATTGACGCCGGCAAGACGACCACCACCGAGCGCGTGCTCTACTACACCGGCAAGTCGTACAAGATCGGCGAAGTGCACGAAGGTGCAGCGATCATGGACCACATGGTGCAGGAGCAGGAGCGTGGCATCACCATCACCGCCGCCGCGACCACCGCGTTCTGGCGCGACCACCGCATCAACATCATCGACACCCCTGGCCACGTGGACTTCACCATCGAAGTCGAGCGTTCGCTGCGCGTGCTCGACGGTGCCGTCGCCGTGTTCGACTCGGTTGCCGGCGTCGAGCCGCAGACCGAAACCGTGTGGCGCCAGGCCAACAAGTACCGCGTGCCACGTCTGTGCTTCATCAACAAGATGGACCGCACCGGCGCCAACTTCTACCGCACCGTCGACATGATCAAGGAGCGCTTGCAGAGCAAGCCCGCCGTGATTCAGTTGCCGCTCGGCGGCGAGCAGGAGTACCGCGGAATCATCGACATCGTGAAGATGAAGGCCATTCAGTGGGACGGCGACGACAAAGACTCGAAGTACTTCGAGGCCGACATTCCCGCCGAATATGCGGAGAAGGCCAAGCAATACCGCGCAGAGTTGCTCGAGCTCGCCGCCGGTGAGAACGAAGAGATCATGGAGCGCTACATCAACGATGGTGATCTCTCCGAAGACGATCTGCGTCGCGCAATTCGTGCCGGCACGCTCGCGTTCAGTTTCGTGCCGGTGTTGTGCGGCTCGGCATTCAAGAACAAGGGCGTGCAGCAGATGCTCGACTGCGTGGTGGATTACCTGCCATCGCCGCTCGACATTCCGGCTGCCGAAGGCACCAACCTGAAGGGCGACGAGAAGATCTCGCGGGAGGCCAACGAGAAGGCTCCGTTTGCGGCGCTCGCGTTCAAGATCGTTGCCGACCCGTTCGGCAAACTCACGTACTTCCGCGTGTACTCCGGCCAAATTGCCAAGGGCGAAGAGTTGTACAACTCAGTGAAAGAAAAGCGCGAGCGCGTCGGCCGCCTGCTGTTGATGCATGCCAACCAGCGCGAAGACATCGACATTGCGCGCGCCGGTGACATCGTCGCGGGTCTCGGCTTCAAGGACGTCACCACCGGTGACACGCTCTGCGATCGTGACAACCCGATCATCTTGGAGCGCATGATCTTCCCCGATCCCGTGATCCACGTCGCGATCGAACCGAAGACGAAGAACGACCAGGACAAACTGGGCAAGGCGCTCAAGTCGCTCTCCGACGAAGACCCCACCTTCCGCGTGCGCACCGACCACGAGACCGGCCAAACCGTGATCTCCGGCATGGGTGAGTTGCACCTGGAAATTCTCGTCGACCGCATGCAACGCGAGTTCAGCGTCGATGCCACCGTCGGCAAGCCACAAGTGGCGTACCGCGAAACGGTGACGAAGACCGTCGACACCGTCGAGTACCGACACATCAAGCAATCCGGCGGTTCGGGTCAGTTCGCGGTCGTGAAGATCACCGTCGAGCCGAACCCGGGCAAGGGCTATGAGTTCGTCGACGACATCAAGGGTGGTCGTATTCCGCGCGAGTTCATTCAGCCGACCAACCAAGGCATCCAAGCGGCGCTCGACAACGGCGTGCTCGCGGGATATCCGACGGTCGATGTGAAGGTCAGCTTGGTGGACGGTCAGTACCACGACGTCGACTCCAACGAAATGGCGTTCAAGATCGCCGGTCAGATGGCGTTCAAGAAGGCTGCTGGCCTGGCGCGCCCCGTGCTTTTGGAGCCGATCATGGCGGTGGAAGTCGTCACGCCGGAGAACTACATGGGCGACGTCATCGGCGACTTGTCCAGCCGCCGTGGCCGCATCGAAGGCATGGAGGCCAACGGCAACTTCCAGAACGTGAAGGCGCAGGTTCCGCTTTCGGAAATGTTCGGATACAGTACAGATTTGCGTTCTCGCACCCAAGGGCGCGCGACGTACACCATGCAATTCCACTCGTACCAGCAGGTACCCGAGGCGATCTCGCAAGAAATCGTCAAGCGGGTGCGTGGCGAATAGCAACAACGGTCTTAACACAAGAGAAAGCAACAAGAGGAGAAGAAAGCAATGTCGAAGGGTAAATTCGAGCGCAACAAGCCGCACGTCAACATCGGAACGATGGGACACATCGACCACGGCAAGACCACGCTGACCGCCGCGATCTCCAAGACGCTGGCCGACAAGGGTCTCGCTGAGTACACGCCGTTCGACCAGATCGACAAGGCGCCAGAAGAGAAGGCGCGCGGTATCACCATCTCGATCGCGCACATTGAATACGAGACCGAGAAGCGCCACTACGCGCACGTCGACATGCCCGGCCACGCCGACTACATCAAGAACATGATCACCGGTGCCGCCCAGGTCGACGGTGCGATCCTCGTGGTCGCCGCCACCGACGGCCCGATGCCACAGACTCGCGAGCACGTGTTGCTCGCCCGTCAGGTCGGTGTGCCGTACATCGTCGTCGCCTTGAACAAGTCCGACGTCGTCGACGACGCCGACATGCTCGAGTTGGTCGAGGGCGAAGTCCGCGACCTCCTCACCTCGTACGAGTTCCCCGGCGCCGATGTGCCGGTGGTTCGCGTGTCGGCCCTGAAGGCCCTCGAGGGCGATGCCGCATGGCAGGAAAAGATCATGGAACTCATGAAGGCCTGCGACGAGTACATCCCGCAGCCCAAGCGTGAGCTCGACAAGCCGTTCCTCATGCCGATCGAAGACGTCTTCACGATCACTGGTCGTGGCACCGTCGTCACCGGCAAGGTGGAGCAGGGCAAGGTCAACACCGGCGACGAAATCGAAATCGTCGGTCTGCGCGACACGCAGAAGACCGTCTGCACCGGCGTGGAAATGTTCCGCAAGTTGCTCGACGAGGGTCAAGCCGGTGACAACATCGGTGCGCTCTTGCGCGGCACGAAGAAAGAAGACGTGGAGCGCGGCCAAGTGCTCTGCAAGCCGGGCTCGATCACCCCGCACACCCAGTTCGAGGGACAGGTGTACGTGTTGAAGAAGGAAGAGGGCGGCCGTCACAAGCCGTTCTTCAACAACTACCGTCCGCAGTTCTTCTTCCGCACCACCGACGTGACCGGCACCATCCAGTTGCCCGCCGGCACCGAGATGGTGATGCCTGGTGACAACGTGGTCATGACCGTGGAGCTCGGCAAGCCGATCGCCATGGACGAAGGTCTGCGTTTCGCCATCCGCGAAGGTGGTCGCACCGTCGGTGCCGGCCGCGTCACGAAGATCCTGAAGTAACACGGGTCGACGGGGCAGCAGGGCAGCGATCATGGCGCAAAAGCAGGGCATTCGCATCCGCTTGAAGGCGTTTGATCACTCCGTGCTCGACAGCGAGTCGAAGAAGATCGTCGAGACGGTCGTGCGCACTGCGGCGACCGTCCGCGGTCCGATTCCGCTGCCCACCGACAAGCACCGCTACACGGTGATTCGTGGTCCGCACGTCGACAAAGATTCGCGCGAACACTTCGAGATGCGCATCCACAAGCGCCTCATCGACATCGTCGATGCCAACGCCAAGACGGTCGAGACGCTGCAGCGCCTCGAGATCGCCGCCGGCGTTGACATCGAAATCAAGATGGCCTAACGCCACCAGTGGCGTTGCCCCTGGCGTTGAACTCGCCACACGCTGAAACTCGGGTCACACGCAAAGCATCAGCGGGCATTTTCGGGCGCGCACGCATGTACGCCACGTGGAGAGTTGGTCAACAATCACAAGCACCCGGTGGTCGCGAGATAGTGCGGCGCTGTAGAACGGCGTCATGAGTTTTTCATTTCCGCCACCGCCCCCGGAAGCAGCGGTGGCAGTCCCTGCGCGCCGGCCGCGTGTGCTGCGCGTCGCGATCGTGGCGGTGTTGTTGTCGCTCAT
>VGBY01000056.1 GCA_016870295.1 Actinomycetota bacterium | reverse complement strand
TGCACAAGGGAAGTTACGAAAAGCCATACTCCGCGATGGTGGAGTATCTCGACCAGATGGACAAGGGCATCTTTGCCGCCTCGCCGCCGCTCACCACACCACGCCGCGTGCTTGCTGCCCTCGGGCCGCGCATGCTGAAACTTTCCGCCGAGCGTGGTCTAGGTGCACACCCGTACTTCGTGCCGCCCGAGCACACCAAGATTGCGCGCGATGTGCTTGGTGCCGGGCCGTTGCTCGCCCCCGAGCAGGCCGTGCTGCTTGAGACGGATCCGGGCAAGGCGCGCGACGTGGCACGCAAATTCATGTCGACGTATACGCGCCTGCCGAACTACGCCAACAATTTGCGACGACTTGGGTACACCGACGACGACATCGGCGACGGGAAGCGTCCGGCCAGCGACCGAATGGTGGATGCAATCGTTGCTTGGGGCACCATCAATGATGCGGTTGCGCGCGTGAAGGCACATTTTGACGCCGGCGCGTCGCATGTGAGCATCCAGGTGTTGGATGCCGACCCGATGGCGCTGCCGATGCGCCAGTGGCGCGAACTCGCTGCAGCAACGCGACACTTCTAATCGCCCCGGCAATCCCCGCGGTTGGGGTCGCTGCGTTAGACGCCGAACACCCGTCGCTGGAGTTTGCGCATGCCACCCAACCATCGCGCATGCTCGTTGGCCTTTACCTTCATGTAGTCCGCAACTTCCGGGTGCGGAAGTATGAAGAATCTTTCTTCGACGAGTGCGTCGTGCACGATGTCGGCAACCTGGGCTGGTTCGAGTACGACACCAACCGCACGAACGACGTTGCTCTCGTTGGGCTGACCGCTTGGTCGATCGCCACCGCGCAACATTGCCGTATTCACACCCTGCGGGCACAGACAACTCACTGCGATGCCGCGCGCGCCGTACGTGATCGAGAGCCACTCGGCGAACGCGACGGCTGCATGCTTGGTGACGGAGTACGGCGCCGAACCGATTTGGGCGAGTACGCCCGCCGCACTCGCGGTGGAGGCGAAGTATCCCTTGCCGGCTGCCAGCCATTCGGGAATCAAGTATTTGGCGGCCCAGCGATGCGCGTGAATGTTGACATCGAACGACGTCGACCACTCCGCCTCCGACGCGCTGAGGTCGGTACCCGACGCGACACCCGCGTTGGCAAAGAACAGATCGATACGACCCGCGACGCGGCGGGCTTCGTCGATGAGCCGCTTGTTCCCTTCTTCACTCGACACATCGGCCACCACCGCAAAGGCCGAACCGGGGCGCTTGGCGTCGAGCCGTGCTGCGAGTGCTTCGACATTCGTGCCGGCACGATCACTCAGCACCACGGTGGCACCAGCGTCGTGAAATCGTTCACCAAGTGCCGAGCCGATTCCGCCTGCTGCGCCAGTCACCACGGTGACCGCGCCGTCAAACTTCACAGCACGATGTTAGGTGCATCGTTCGTATCCGCAAGAGTGGAAGAAGTCGCGAGTAGCCTCTCGCCACGAGAACTAATCGGAAGGAACAGCCAGTGACCGAGACGATGCAGCGCAACCCAGCCGATGATCTCATCATTCTGGCCGAGGCCATCGAGGTGATCGACAAGGCACTCGCCGAGATTGGTCAGCGCCAACTAGTGACCACCACCGAGGTGGCGGATCTCTTGCTCGACGTTCGGCAGTTGCTCAGCGTGAAGGTCGACTCCACCACTTCAGTCGCGAAGTAAGCACCGACCACTTCGGTCGCGAGAAAACTTCCCGCCACTTCGCGCGGGAATTGCCAGTTTGGGCGGGGCTCGCCGGTTGCGCGGCAGCGTAGATCAACTTGTTGAGCGAGCGCTCGACTTCTTCACGCAGCAACTCGGGTTGCTCCACCGCCGCACTGTCGATGTGAATGCCGATGTCGAGTGAACCGTTGTACGACAGTAAAGTCGCGTTGAACGCCACGCCACCGAGCGGGCCGACGGGGTAGTTCTCGGTAATGAGCCCGCCGGCGATGTACAACTTGACGCCACCGCTACGCACATTGGAGGTGGCAAAGTCAATCGACTGGCTCTGTGTTCGGGCGATGCGTGTAAGCACCGAAGTCGGCAGGTTGGCAGACAATGTTGCCAGTGTGTCGAGCGAGGCGGTCTTTGCCCCGTCGCGTGCCTGACTGAGTGCTTCGTTGATCGCAGAGAACCGTTCGGTGATCGGCATGTCGTTCGTTGGCACGAGCAACTTGGCCAGCGAGAACGCGTTGCTGCCGCTCGACTCGGTGCGCGTGCTGATGGCGATGGAGGTGCGCAGCGACTCGACGGGGGCACCGAGTTTGCGGTGGTAGGCGCCGGCGGCATCGGCGATTGCAGTGACGAACGCGGTATTGAGTTTGCCGCCGAGTGCGCGACTGGCGTCCATCATTTCGCGGTACGGCACGCGGGCAACCTCGAGCCGGCGCTGCAGCGAGCGTCGCTTCCACAGGGGCGATCGCGCGGGGTCGACTTCACCCATCTGGGCGAGCAAGCCGCGCAACGAATCGTTGGCTTGCGTCGCGAGCGCCGGAATATTGGCGGGGTCGGCGAGAACGTTGCGAACCTGACGCAGCAAGCCCAATGGCACGCGCAATGCATCGCTCATCGACGAGCGCAACAAGTCGACGGTGTCATCGCTCTCGATCGACGGTTCGGGGGCGAGTGGTGCGGGCATCGGCGGAGGCAGCGGCGCGTTGCGGTCGAGGTCGATGAATTGCAGCGACAACAGCACGCCGCCCTGGCCGTCGGCGACCGTGTGGTGCAGTTTGATGATGAGTGCGCCGCGACCGCCGACGAGACCGTCGACGGCGAAGAACTGCCAGAGCGGTCGCGTGCGCTCGAACGGATCGTTCACGATCAGCGTGGCGAGATCGAGCAACTGGCGCAATGAACCAGGCTCCGGCAGGCAGATGCGCCGCACGTGGTAGTCGATGTTGAACTCTGGATCGTCGATCCACTTCGGTGCTCCGAGTGCCGCCGGGGTCGGGCGAACCTTCTGTCGCAATCGCGGCACCGCGATGGTCGCACGTTCGATGCGTTGTTTGAAGGCGGCGAAGTTGAGCGGCCGGTCGAGCACCGTCACGTTGCCGAACGTGGAATTGAGGAATGGATCTTTCTCCAGTCGCCACATCAGACCTTCGGCGTCGCTCATGCGCGAGTCGAAGCGCGGCATCTGGGCGTCGGCGATGAGAGGGTCGATGGACATGTGCTGGTCAGGTGATGATCATGCGACGCTCGCGGTGAACTGCAGGGCGATGATGCCCAGCAGTGCTCCGACGACCGAGCCTACGACGATGTCGCTCACGTGGTGAATGCGAACAACGACACGACTCAAAGCGATCACGACGGCGAAGACGAAGAACGTCGTCGTCCAGCCCACATCTACCCAGCCGCTGAGAACGACGGCGGCGAAGAAGGCCGACGACGCGTGACCACTGGGGAAACTGCTCGTAAGTGGTCGCCGCACCGTGAAACGATCGTCGCCGGCCGCGGTCGGGCGTGTGCGCCTGAACAGTCGCTTGACACCTTGGTTCAGGAGCAGACTTTCGGCGCCCATCAGCAAGGCGAGCACGATTGCCTGGCTCCACGACAGTGCTCCGTTCAGTGCGCCAACCACACCGATGACGTGCCAAATTGCGCCGAAGTCACCGACCGCACTCGACGTGTTGAACACATAGACCAGGGGTCGAGAGTTGCGCAACGGTTCGAAGAGTGCGTCGAGTCGTTCGTCGAGTTGATCGACGCGCGAGACGAACGAACTCATGCCGACTCGGGTAGCCCGACTTCGCGTCGCCGCAGTTGCACCATCACAGTCGCCTCCGCTTTCGCCTTGGCGATGTCGCCCCCGTGCGCGGGGCACCACTGCTTGTAGTCGCACCAGTCGCACAACTTGGTGACGTTGGTGGCGAAGTCGTCGGAGGCGCGCGCGGTGTTGAGCCCGCTGAACACTCGTCGCGCATCTTCGCGCACCGAATCGAGCGTTGCGCTGGTGACCGACTGTGCAACGACGCGCTCGTCGCGGGTGTGTTCGTCTTTGCCGCCGCCGAGGTAGTAGATGCGCACGTGGTGTGGCGTCTCGTTCATCTGCGCCTCGCACATGAGCGCGTACAACGTGAGTTGGCGCAAGTAGTCGGTCGACCATTGGGCCTTCTTCGGCTTGGCCGCCTTGTAGTCGACGACGACGAGACCTTGCGAGTCACGCTCGAGACGGTCGATGAAACCCGCGACCTCGAACTCGCCGAGCTGGGCGGTCACCCATTTCTCGATTGCGACCACATTGGCGTCGCGCGGGTGCTCGATGCGGTAGTACGCGCGCAGGCACTCGCGCGAAGACTCCCAGAACTCTTCGCACTCGGCATCGCTCAGGGCGAGCATGACGAACTGTTCGTCGCGCGACATTTCTTGTTGCGCTTCGGTGAAGTCGTTGAGTGCTGCTTCGTTGGTGCGGTCCTGCGGCTTGCGCGCCATGAGTCGTTCGAGCACGCTGTGCACGAACGTGCCGCGCAGCATCGCCACATGCGGAATCGTTGGTGCTCCGACTTCGTATTGGAAGTAGTACTTCATCGGACACGAGAGATAAGTGTTGATGCGTGAAGGCGAGAGTCGCGGCAGCTTGGGTCGGTTCGTCACGCGTCCGCCAGCGTAGGTGCGCGGTGTGCGATGGGGTGGTGATGTGCTGCGTTACGAGTTGGCGACACCGCCCGCCACGTCACGGATGAACGAGGCGAAGCGGGCGGGGTCTTCGAGTGGGCCGAAGTGCCCGAGGTCGCGCCATTCGACGAACTTCGCGTTGCCGAGCAGTTCCGCCACGCGCGGAGCGATCGCCGCCGGCGACATCTCGGCGTGCGCGCCGGCGATCACATGGGTCGGCACCTTCATCTCGCCGAGACGCTGCCAGGTGTCGTGCATCGCGCCCATCTCGTAGGTCTGCGCCTCGAACTCGGGGTCGCACTTCAAGTGCACGCCGTCGTCGCGCTGCGAAAAGCCGTGCCGCACGTAGGCGTCGAGCGCCTCGGGGTGCAGCGAATTGAGCGGCGGTTTGGCGGCAAAGTTGGCTCGTGCGGCGTCGAAGTCGCTGAACGTGCGCCGGCGACGACGCGTCACATCGGCGAGCGGGTTGGCTTCGCGGGCCCGCGCACGCGACTCCGGCGGAAAGATGATCGGCTCGAAGAGCACGAGCGCGGCGAACAACCGCGGCTCGCGCAACGCCGCCATCACGAGACCGGCACCGCCCATTGAGTGCCCCGCCGCCACGATCGGGCGCCCGTCGTGACGCGCGTGCACGTCTCTTGCTACGGCGAGCGCGTCGTCGCCGAAGGCCTCCCAGTGCAGCGCTCGGTCGCGCGGAGCCGCGGTGTCGCCGTAGCCGCGATAGTCGAACGTGATGCAGTAATGGTCGCGCAGGTGTTCGGCTACCGGCGCGAACACACGACCGTGAAATCCCGTCGCGTGCGAGAACAAAATCGGCGGGTTACTGCCCGACATCGCGGGCTCGTCGTACACGACGACGCGAACACTGTTGGATGATGCGACGACTCGTGTCGATTGCTCGAACATCGCACTCAAACTACGCTCTGGTCGCGTGCGCGACACCAGCCGGCTCCTGCCAGGTGATGATGACCCGTTTCGTCGCACGGTGCGCGAGTGGTTGACGTCGCATCCGCGACCGTCGGGTGACGCGTTGGCGCGGGCCGGGTACGTGGCACCGCACTGGCCGCGACCGTGGGGTCTGGATGCGACACCGCTCGAACAATTGATGGTCGACGATGAATTGCGCCGTGCGAACGTGCAGCGCCCGAACAATCCGATCGGCATCGGCTGGGCGGGGCCGACCATCCTCATGGCGGGCACACAGCAACAGAGAGACGACTATCTCTTTGACATCTTGTCGGGTGCAAAGTTCTGGTGCCAGCTGTTCTCCGAACCAGAGAGCGGTAGCGACTTGGCGAGTCTGCGTACGCGCGCGGAACGCGATGGTGACGAATGGGTCGTGAACGGGCAGAAGATCTGGACCTCCGGTGCGCAATACGCGTCGCACGGCATCTTGCTCGCCCGCACGAACCCGACTGCCGACAAGCACCACGGCATCACGTACTTCATCTGTCCGATGGATGCAGCCGGCATCGAGGTGCGCCCGATCAAGGAGATGACGGGTGGTGCGACCTTCAACGAGGTGTTCTTCACCAACGTGAGAATTCCGCACTCGCACGTGGTTGGCGAAGTGAACGACGGATGGCGTCTTGCCCGGGTGACGCTCAGCAACGAGCGCGTGTCGTTGTCGTCGGGCGGCGCGCTGTGGGGTATGGGCCCGACTGCCCGTGATGTGATTGAAGCGTGCCGAAAGCACGTGCGCGACGGCGGCACGATCGACGCCGTGACGCGCGACGATGTGGCGCGGTTGTACATCGAGCACTCGATCCTGGATCTCGTGCGGGTGCGAACGTTGGCGCAACGGCTCGCCGGTCGTGAACCTGGCCCGGAGGCGAGCGTGCGCAAGATTCTCGCTGATGAGCACGGCCAACGAGTGATGGAGATGGGTCGTCGATTGGCCGGCGCCGCTGGAATGCTCGCTACTGCGACGGGAACGACGCCAGCCGAGGCATTTCGCCAATTCGCTGATGCGGGATGGACGCACGGGTACTTGTTCGCCCGTGCGCTCACGATCGGCGGTGGTACGGGGGAGGTACAACGCAATATTCTCGCCGAACGAGTGCTGGGGTTGCCTCGCGACGCCACGCCGACTACCTTGTCTGCGCATGGCAACCAAGCGTCGTAAAGCAACCAAGAAGTCCAAGAAGAAGTC
>VGBY01000055.1 GCA_016870295.1 Actinomycetota bacterium | reverse complement strand
CAACGATTGCAAAGGTGCGACCGGCATGCCCGATGACGCTGGTGTTGGCCGAGAACGAGGCGTGACCGTCGGGCCAATCCGACGGTGGCGGAGTGCCACCGAGCACCGCACAAACATCCTGCGTGCGTACCCAGCGATTTCGGTACCACTTCGCTTGTCCGTCATCGAGTCGCACGCCGTGCACCATGCCGTGCCCCAAGAACCAGTGATACGACTTTTCATCGACGGTTCCCGCGGGATTCGGTCCGTTACGCAGATAGCGACCAGAGAGTTCCGTTGGAATCGTGCCCGTCACACGCAGGTCGGTAACGGTGACTTCCTCGTGTACTGGCGCGAGATTGCCCGCGAGGTAAGGGTTCGATGAGGGTCGCTCAATGGTCGTCATTTGTGCCTCCGAGTAGACGTACCGCGAGCGTACTTGACGATGTCAAGTACGAAAGCCGCGGTAGTCGTCGCGGGCCACCGTGGCGCAGTGATCGGCATAGGCAGGGAACCCCGGCAACGGCATGAAGACCCTCGGCTTGCCCGGCACGTTCGCGCCGAGATACCACGAACTACACGAGGTAAACAGCGTGAGTCCTGCCACGGCATTCACATAGTCGACCCACTCTGCTTGGGCGCGAGCATCAGCCTCGATGGTGGCGCGGTCGTGCGTACGCAGCCATGTAAGGCAGTCGGCGATCCACTCCACATGATGTTGGATCGACACGATCATGTTGGTGAGCACTGACGGGCTGCCAGGGCCGGTGATGGTGAAGAGATTCGGAAAGCCGTGCACACTGAGCCCGAGATAGTTGACCGGGCCAGCCGACCACGCATCGCGCAACGACTGCCCATCGCGACCGGTGATTTCGATCTTCTGGATTGCACCGGTCATCGCATCAAAACCGGTGGCAAAGACGATGGCGTCGAACTCGTGCTCAACTTCGGTCGAAGTGCCGTCGCCAACCACGATGCCCTTTGCTGTAAACCTTCGGAAGGGTTGCTCGCGCAGATCAATGAGCGACACGTTCGGGCGGTTGAATGTTTCGTAGTAGCCGCTGTCGACACAAAGGCGCTTGCAGCCGATCACCGAGTCGGGCATCAATTGGCGGGCGATGTCGGCGTCGCGCACGATGCCACCGATCTTCTCGCGCACGAAGTCGGCAATCAGTCGATTTGACTCGGCGTCAGTCAGTGCGTCGTTGAATGCACCGAGAAAGAGCAGGCCGCCCTTTTGCCAGCGCTCTTCGAGCGCGGCATGTCGTTCGTCGTCGCTCACTTCTCGTGCACCGTGGGGGCCGGTAGGTGTGTCGCCACCGAGTGCGGCGCGGGTGAGGCTGTTCTTGCGGCGGAACTCCTCATAGTTCGCCTTGATATCCGCAACGTAGGAAGGGTCGAGCGTCTCGTTGCGTGCCGGCACGGAATAGGCGGGTGTGCGTTGCAGCACCGTGAGATGGGCGGCCTGCTGCGCAATCACGGGCACGGATTGAATGCCCGATGAACCGGTACCGATGACGGCAACGCGCTGCCCGGTGAAGTCGACACCGTCGTGGGGCCAGGCACCCGTGTGATACGTGCGACCGGCAAAGAGATGATCATCGGTGAAGCGTGGCGTGTTCGCTGACGAAAGACATCCAGTGGCCAGCACGACGAATCGCGCGACATGCTGCGACGGTGTCACTTCGGCAGCACGCGTTGCCGACCCCACGGGCGCTGTGGTTATCTGCCACGCATCATCGCTCCACTCGAGCCGCACAACGTTCGTGTCGAACACCATGTCTCGTCGGAGGTCGAAGCGGTCGGCGACGTGCTCGGCGTAGCGCAGGATTTCCGGCTGGGTCGCATACTTCTCCGACCATTCCCATTCCTGCTGCAATTCATCAGAGAACTGATACGAGTACTCGAGGCTCGGCACGTCGCATCGCGCGCCGGGGTAGCGGTTCCAGTACCAGGTGCCGCCGACGCCCGCACCGCGCTCGAACACCCTCGCAGTGAATCCGGCTTGGCGGGCGCGGTGCAACATGTACATGCCGGCGAAACCAGCGCCGACGATGGCGACATCGAGGGTGGTGGAGTCGCGCCTCGCTGCTCCCATGCGTACATTGTTGCCGAAGAGCACTACGGTGTGGCAACGGGAGCAGTGCAGTGACGACCAATCAGCCGCGCCCCACACGCATGATCGACCACATGCGCGGCGTGCGCTACGGCGAGGTGCTGCCGATCTATCTGCGCGAAGACGGCTTGCACGCCGAGGTGTACGGCACGCAGATGCTGAATGATTGCCCGCAGCACTTGTGGGAGAAACTCGACGCCGCCGCCATCGCCACGGATATGGGGGCAGTGTTCGTCAAACTCAACGGCCCACGCAAGTGGGTGCTCGATGGTCTCGGCACCAAGGTGGCACCTGTCGAGCCGGTGATTCGCGACTTTGGTGGCATGCAGTTTCGACGCATCGCAACCATCGCCCTTGGCGACAAACCCGGTGCCGGCCCGTACAACGAGAACAAGATCAATCGGGGCGCAGTGTTCTTCTTTGATGCGGGCAAACCCGTCTACGAGTTGCTCGACCCGAGCGGCAAGGCCTACGTGATGCAGGCGCTGTGCATGGGCGTGGATGCATCGATGAGCGAAGAAACGCTGCCGTCGCTCGGCGAACGCCTAAGCATGCCGACTGGATGGTCGTATCGCGTGCGCACGCTGGCGGAAGAACTGATCGTTGACACGACGCAATCCTTGGCGACCGTGTTGCAAGACGAATTCGAGAACAGTTACACGCTGCCGTACTAGTCGAACGACACGAGTTAGTCGAACGATACGTATTACTTAAACGACACGATGTTGCCGACGCTCGGCTCGACGTGGCCGGCCACCAACTCGCCGTATAGCGCAGCCACAGCATCGGCGCCATGAGTGTGACGGATCGTCATCCACCGCGTGGTGCTCTCGATGAAGACCCCGAGTGCATCGGCAATCCGGCGATTCAACTCCTCACGACCCCACTCCTTGCCGCGTTTCGCGAGTTGTGATGGCGCAAAGAAGAACTCTGGTTTCGGTGGTGGCACTGCGACGCCGCCTCGCGCAGCATCCCAATGGGTGGCGCCAACGCTGCATGAGTACGACACGCAGCCCGTGAGATGGCGGTGAATGTCGGCGACGATGTTCGGGCTGCCGGCCATGTCGACCACGATCGAGGTGTCGTTACGCAATTGGCGAACGTCGTCGTAACTCAGCACCGTGTGATAGTCGCCAACCCCCAGCGTGAAGTCGACGTTCTTTGCCGATGTGAGCCCCACCACGTGAAGGTCGGAGAACCGCTGCACGCAGTGGGCGAGCGCGATGGACGTCTTGCTTGACGCACTCGTAATGATCACCTGCTTGGCGCCGAGATTCTCGCGCTCCCGCAGGAAGTCTTCGAGCAGGAACGAAGTGAGAAAGAGCCCGCGGAAAATGAGGATTGCGTCGTCGTTCGCCGTCGGGGCGGCACGATCAAAACTGCGGTATGCCATCGCGTGTTTTTCACGCCACGGCGCCACATCGATGAATCCACCACTGGAGGTCTTCGCTTGCACCACGTGATCATCACCGAGTGGATAGAAGCCGAAGTACCTACTTCCAACCTCGATGTCGGGGTGGTGCGACGTGGTCACCACGCCGAACCCCATCACTGGTAAGCGTCCCCAGCCGGCTTCGGCTGGGAAGAAGCCCCAGTAGTCGAGCATGTCGCCGCTCAGTGCGTAACTGACGTTGTTGGAAGTCAGCGCGGCGCGCTCGAGCGTGAGCAACACCTCTCCGTCAATCAGTTGCCGAGATGTCGTCGTCTGCAACCGTGTCGCGCGAATATTGCGGCGGTCGATCTCGAGGTGCACGGGAATCCTGCGTTCGTTGGTCGAAGTGGGTTAGCCCTGTGTGATTGCATCCATTGATGCACGCACACCCAACACGAACGCCTCACCTTGTGGGTAGACGGGCAATGATGTGATCACGTCGTTGAGGTGGTCGGTGGAATCTGCTGCGACGAACTGCACGGTGTCCCACATGCGACCATCACCGATGATGGTGCCCTCGGCGGCGAGATTCACCGCACCGCGAACTTCACGAAAGGCTGCTGCGCGGTCGGCGGTGCGACGCACGACCATCGCCACCATCCGATCGTCATCCGATTTCGGTCGAGCGTGCCCATCGAGCGAGGCGTTCTCTGGGCGGCAGCACACGATGATTGTGCGTTGCATTCCGGCGGCCTTGTGCACGTGCTTTTCGCCGAAGTCTTTGCGCGTCTGCATGTCGATGAATGACTTGCGGGTGGCGTACCGCACGATGGCGATGCGATCCCAGTCTTCGTCTCCGGAACGGTTGCTGACGACATCACCCACGAACACGATCGTTGCGCCGATCTTTGCCAGGATCGATGCGGGGTTGTACCGGTCGTCGGCTTCGCGACCGCTGATTGGTTTCTCGACACCGGTGCCGTCGGTGTACTGCGCGACCTCGTGATACTTCATGAGGTTCACCATGTAAATGGGGCCGTCGTCGTCGGGGGCTCGTGTGGCGAGCGCCATCGCGTAGTCCTTATCTATACGTCCGTACTTGTGCTTCAGCTGCGGGGTGTCGCTCATCAGAACCTGCCTTAGCGGCGAGCGTAGTTAGCCTGACCGTTGAGCGAAGAGTCAGAGCATCTTCGCTCAGATCACACCAAGCTCCCGTAGCTCAGTTGGATAGAGCGACGGTTTCCTAAACCGCAGGTCGCACGTTCGATTCGTGCCGGGAGCGCCAAACGCCATGAAATCGTCGGCTCATCTCACCTCAACACACCTCATCGTCAAGCCTCGTGGCTGGGCCCGACTCCTTGCTCCCTATCCACGCAACGTTGTGGTCCCACTTGACTCGGTGATCGATGAGGCCAGGATGATTGCGGAGGATGTAATGGTGCTCCTTGGCTGGAGGGTCGTCGGGACGGGCATCAATCGTGGAAGTGCAATGGGCTGGTTCGCGCTCTCCGGTCGACATGGCGCCCGTGGAGAACGCGCGTGGGTCTGGCTCACGTCGTCTCGCGATGTCCGGGTGTTCAGGTTGAACAGTGGTCGACTACGTCTCGTTGCCGTACCCGCCGACTGGTTTTCCTAGTGTTTCGTAGTCGATGGCAGATAAGTTGAGTTGATGGCTGGGTTCGCTGGTCGTGTGTGGTGGCGGGTCGCGGGTGGTGCGGCAGTGTTGGGGTCGGCACCCACAGCCCCGATGCCTGGATTGCTGATGTTCGTGTTCCCGACGGCCAGTATTTTTTCACGACGCTGAGTCTTTGTGGCTTCTTGCCCTGGAGGGTTGGGCAGCGGGGTCAGGCTGTGGGCAAAACTACAGACATGTGGCTTCTCGTCATCGTGCCGATCGTCGCCGCGCTTTACGGTGTGTACCTGCGTTACGTGTTGGTGAAGTACCCAGAGATGGAAGAGCCGGCGCGGCGAAAGTTCATTTATGTTGTCGGCGCTGTGGCGCTCGTACTCATCACGCTCGACTTCATGTTTGCGCGATAGCGCCACAATTGTCTCACTGACGTATGCTCGTGCCATGACGCCTCCGCCCAAGGTTCGGCTGCTCGAGAGTGACGAGTACATGCATCCCCTTGGTGAAGAACAGAACTTCAACGAGAGTATGTACATCAATTGTTTCGACCACAGTTCGCGACTTGGTATCTGGCTGCGGATGGGCAACCGCGCGAACGAGGGCTACGCCGAGATGACGGTGTGCATCTATCTGCCGGATGGGCGTGTCGGTTTTATGTTCAATCGGCCGAAGATCAGCAGCAACGATGCGCTTGACGCTGCCGGCCTCACGTGGACGATGATCACGCCGTTCGAGCATTTGCGGGTGACCTATGCCGGAAAGGTGCTGCTGCTCACGAACCCCGAGGAGATGTCGGACCCACGCGCGGCCTTCAAGAGCAATCCGTTTGTTGATTGTGAGGTCAATCTTGATTTCCGTGGCAACGGTCGCGAGAGCATGTTTGGTGGCGAGCCAGAAACGCCGCACGAACGCCCGGGCGAAGAGTTTGCAAAGGGTCACTACGAACAACTCGTACGGGGCACGGGCAACGTACGAGTCGGTTCGGATGAGTTTGGCGTCAGCGGGTTCGGATTGCGTGACCACTCGTGGGGTCCGCGGTACTGGCAGGCCCCGTGGTACTACCGCTGGTTGACGGCCAACTTCGGCGATGACCTCGGCTTCATGGCGAGTCGCGTTGCGCGCAAGGACTCCGCCGGCGTGCGCGGTGGTTTCGTCTGGGACTCCGGCACGCTGCACTTGTGCGACGACATGAAGATTTCGACGGTCACGCGCGGTGACGAACACTTCCACCACACCGTGCAGGGCACATTGTCGAGCAAGTCAGCGAACCGCAGTTGGGAATTTACTGGTGATGTGCTCAACCTGATTCCGTTGCGCAATCGGCGCAAGGACACCAACGAGAACTGGCTCACCACCCGCATCAGCGAAGGGATGACGCAATGGCGAATCACGGGCGGCGCGCACGCCGGGCGGGTCGGCTACGGCATGAGTGAGTATCTCGATCAAATCGTCGATGCAAAACCGGTCGGTCTCGCCGAGTAGCCGTACAGCGACGTGATTCAACACGCGGAGTTGGCGTCACGTTTGCAAGCGGTGCTCGCGAGTGGGCCGCTCACACGACTCGAACGTCTGTCGAGTGGTGCTTCGCGCGAAACATGGCGGCTGGAGTGCGATGGACGCCAGTTGATTCTGCAGCGACTGCGTCGCGGGGCGGTGACCCGACTCGATCTGGAAGTGCGGGTGCTGGCTGTTGCAGCCGGATCCGGCGTGCCAACGCCGCGCGTGGTGCTGGATGGTTCGCGCTCCGATGCGCTCGAGCGCCCGTTCGTGATCGTCGAAGCGATCGCCGGTGAGTCGATTGCCCGCAAGATATTGCGCGACGACGCATTCTCCGTTGCGA
>VGBY01000054.1 GCA_016870295.1 Actinomycetota bacterium | reverse complement strand
CAGCATCACCGCGCTGATTGAAGTGGTTCGCTGGCTGTTGAAGCGCGCCAGATACCGTCAAACTGCATGACCTTGCGGCTCAGCGTCGATGCCGATGCATGGCGATCACATGTTGCTGCTGCCGCGAGGGCTCTCACCATCGGTACGCGTGCCGACACTGCCAATGAAGGCAACGCACTGCTCCCTGTCGTAAAGGGCAATGGTTACGGTTTCGGTCGAGGTGTGCTGATGTCGCACGCTGCCACGCTCTCTCGTAATGTCGCTGTCGGCACGGTGCACGAGTTGCACGATGTGCCGGACAACCTGCGCCCGTTCGTGCTCACGCCGCTTGGTGCCGGCCTCGCCGACGCACGGCCATCGTTTGCAATTCGTGCAGATGCCGTGCTCGCCGTCGGTGCGCCCCACGACCTGAACGTGCTCGAGACTCTCGGCTCGCGCCATGCCGTCGTCATCAAGGTGGAGTCATCGATGCATCGCTACGGTGTGAAGCCCCGCGATGCAGTCGCGCTGCGCAAGCAGGCGGAGTCGGCCGGTCACGAAGTCGTCGCGTGGTCGGTGCATCTTCCGCTCGCCGGCAACGATGAAGAGCGCGTCCGTGAAGTCATCGCGCTCGCTGGAGAACTGTCTGCCGATCTTCCACTGCACGTAAGCCATATCGGTGCTGCCGCAGGGGCGCTGCGGGCGGCCGTCAAGCAGCATGTGGTGGTTCGAACGGGAACACATCTCTGGCTCGGCGACAAGTCGATGCTCGCGCTGCATGCCGACGTAATCGCAGTGCGGACTGCAACCGCACAGCACGCCGGATATCGCGCGACATCCGTCAACTCGGGAAGTCGCCTGGTAATGGTGGGATGCGGTTCAAGCCACGGTGTCGGCGCACTCGACGACGGCCGCAGCCCCTTTCACTTCGCCAAACGGCGCCTGTCAATGCTCGAAGCCCCGCACATGCACACCACGATGCTCACCGTGGATGACGACCCGTGCCCGCAGGAGGGCGATTGGGTCGATGTGCAGCAGCCGCTCACACGCGTGCAACCCGACACGATCGCCTGGAACTAGTCGCGTTGGGCAGCCACGCTGCCCCGCTCAGGCAACGCGTCCCGCTGCGATCAGGTGACGCGCCCCGTCGCAATCATGTGACTCGATCGGACGAAACGGCGACTGTGCGGTACTTCCCAGTCGCCACAAGATCGCGGATCCGCGCAAAACCATCCCACACTTCGACGAAACTCGTCGCCAATGGTGACATCGCCAGACGAATGCTCGACGGCTCGCGATAGTCGGGAATCACATTCACCAGTTCACGCATCGCAACGGCGATTTGTTTGGCGTCGGCGTGTCGCAATGTGACATGGCCACCGCGCCGCGCCGGATCTCGCGGAGTGATCAACTCGAAGCCGAGCGGCGCGAGCCACGCGTCGTGCAACCGCACCATCATGTCGGTGCCGAGTGCCGCCTTCGCCGCAATCGCCGGTAGTCCGGCTTGCGCGATCATGCCGAACGATGCTTCGATGCACCGCATACCGACGATCGACGGACTGGCAATCTGAAATCCGCGCATGCCGCCCGCGCGGTCGAATCCCTGACCCATCGCAAACTGGTCACGCTGCGCGAACCATCCTTGAATCGGCACCCGTAGCGAACCTTGCAATCGCTGGTTCACGTACAACCACGCCGGCGAGCCAGGGCCTGCGTTGCCATATTTATACGTGCAGCCAACCGCGAGATCAACGTCGTCTCGGTCGAAGTGCATGTCCACGACTCCGACTGCATGACTCGCGTCCCACACCACGAGCGCACCCGCATCGTGCGCCATCTTCGTCAAGGCGGCCACGTCATGCAACGCACCTGAGCGATACTGCACCACCGACAACGTCACCAACGCCGTGCGCGAATCGAGATGGGCGGCCAGCATGTCGGGTGTCACAAACTCTTCGCCCGATTCATCGTCAATCAACACGAGACGTTTACCGTGCCGTGCGCAGAGACCTTCAAGGATGTATCGGTCAGTCGGAAAGTTGGCGGTGTCACTGACCACGGTGTCGCAATTCGGGCGTGCGCGAATCGCCGCATCGCACAGTTGGTAGAAGTTCACACTCGTCGTATCAATTGCGAGAACTTGTCCGCTTGCAGCGCCGAGCGTTGCCGAACCAATCAGGTCACCAACCCGTTGTGCTTCGTCAATCCAGTGCGACCAGCCAGCAACGAGTTCGCTGCCCCACTCTTGTGTGAGGTAACGATGCACGACATCAACCGTCCGTTTCGGCAAACGACCAAGCGAGTTGCCGTCCAAATAACACAGGTCGGGGTCGGTGATGACGAACTCGTCGCGACATGCACGCAACGGATCATGGGCATCCAGTGCTTCGGCATCCGTACGCGCCAACCCCGCAGCATCGTTTGGCATAGTGTCACCTTATGCGCGACGACGAACTGCGCTCCACTACCTATTCGTCATACTTGCGCATACACGAGCTCTTGTCGTTGCAAACGCCGCGCGCAGGCGGACCCGAACACGACGAGTTGTTGTTCATCGTCATCCACCAGACGTATGAGTTGTGGTTCAAGACGCTGCTGCATGAATTCGCCCGGGCCGGCGAACGATTGCGCGCCGGCGCATCCCACGATGCCCTCGCCACCCTCGGACGCATCCGCACCATTCTGAAGACTCTGGTCAGCCAGGTCGACATCTTGGAAACGATGACGCCGCTGCAGTTCGGCACGTTTCGCGATCGGCTTGACGCCGCCAGTGGATTCCAATCCGCGCAGTTCCGCGAGTTGGAGGTGGTGCTCGGTCGCCGCGACACCACCTTGCTTGCCAACTTCGCACAAGGCTCGAGCGAGTACGACCGACTACGGGATGCCCTTGGCACGCCGAGTATCTGGCACTCGGCACTCGTCTATCTCGCTGCTCGCAACCACGCCGTGCCGCACGACGCGCTGCATGCAGACCCGCGCTCGCCATACCAACCACACGATGGTGTGCAGGATGCGTTGCTGCACGCGTATCGCCATGACGGTGAGGCGGCCCTCGTGTTGGAGCGCTTCGTCGACATCGACGAGGGTTTGCAGGAGTGGCGCTACCGCCATGTGAAGATGGTCGAGCGAACGATCGGTCGCAGGGCGGGCACCGGCGGATCATCGGGTGCCGAGTATCTTGCGTCGACACTATTTCGGCCGGTCTTTCCCGATGTGTGGCGCGTTCGCGACCGCTTCTAAATGACGTCGACTCGTCACTACTTCGTCGCTCGATGACCACCGACTGGAATCCGCTCTTACGCGCCGAGTTCGACAAGCCGTATTGGTCGACGCTGCAGACGTTCGTAACCGAAGAACGCCGCAATCACACCGTGTATCCGTCGCAGGGCAACGTCTTTGCCGCATTGCATCACACGTCCTACGCCGACACCAAGGTGCTGATCCTCGGGCAGGATCCGTATCACGGACCGAACCAAGCGCACGGTCTGTGTTTTTCGGTGCAGCACGGCGTCGAGTCGCCGCCGTCGCTCGTGAACATTCACAAAGAGTTGCACGACGATGTCGGTGTTTCGATTCCCGGGCACGGCAACTTGGAGTCGTGGGCGCGCCGCGGCGTACTGCTGCTCAACACCACGTTGACCGTGCGCGCCGGGCAGGCGATGTCGCATCAGGGCAAGGGCTGGGAGACCTTCACCGACGAAGTCATTCGCGTGGTGAACACGAAGCCCTTCGTCGTGTTTGTTCTCTGGGGTGCGCATGCCCGCAAGAAGAAACTGCTCATCGACACCACGCGTCATGCGGTGATTGAGTCGGCACATCCATCACCGTTGTCGGCGCGCAACGGCTTCTTTGGCTCGCGACCGTTCTCCCGAATCAATGCCGCGTTGACCGCGGCAGGACTTCCCGACATCGACTGGAGTCTCGACTAACCACTACATTTCTCGCATGGGTTCCGTGCGACGTCACGTGCACATCGACCGTGACCCCGACACCGTGTGGAAACTCGTCGGCGACCTCGCGCGTCAACACGAGTGGTTTCCCCTCGCAAGTTGCCGCGTCGAAGGCAAGAAGCGGTGGATCACCCTGCCGAGCGGCATCACCTTCGAAGAAGACATCATCACCCACGACCACTCACTACGACGATTTCAATACCGCATGGTCGGTAACCCTGGCATCACCACCCACCTCGGCACCTGCGACGTGCTCGACGATGGTCGCGGCGGTTCGGTCGTCGTGTACTCCACCGACATGGAACCCGAGGCGCTCGCCCTCGTGATCGGCGGTGCGGCAGGCGAAGGTCTCACGAAGTTGAAACAGATTCTCGAGCACGCCTGATGGGCCGCAAGATTCTCTTCATCACCACCGACCAGCAGCGATACGACGCGCTCGGCTGCAACGGTGGCGATGTCGCGCGCACGCCGGTGATCGATTCACTTGCGCGCAACGGCATCGTCTACGACCGTGCACATCCGCAGAACGTGGTGTGCATGCCGTCGCGCAGCACGATGCTGACCGGTCAACATGTCAGCACGCACGGCGTGTGGATGAACGGCGTACCCCTCGCCGCCGATGCACCGAGTGTCGCGAGCGACTTGCGTCGTGCCGGGTATCGCACTGCGTTGATCGGCAAGGCGCATTTCGAGCCGTTCATTGATCCGTTCCTGCGCTTTGCCGAGAATCGCATCGGCTCGGCGGGGCTAGAGACGGAGATGACGATCGGTGCCGACGGTCTGCCGACGCCGCATCGCGGATTCGAACACTTCGCTCTCGCCACGCACGGTGGTCTCGGGCCATTTCACTACGCCCGTTGGCTGCGCGAGAAAAATCCGGCCGCGGCGGCGATGTTCTTTCAGGTGCTTGATCAGCAACTGCAGGTAAACGCCGGCGGTGGTGGAGACACCAACGCACCACAGGTGAAGCACAACGAGATACCGCGCGAGATGTACCACACCGAGTGGGTCGCCGACCAGACGATCGCATGGCTGTCATCGTTGCCGGCTGATGCCGATTGGTTCTGTTGGATGAGTTTCCCCGATCCGCATCACCCCTGGGATCCACCGAAGTCGGAACTCGGTCGCGTCAACTGGCGCGACATCGACCTGCCACCCGGCTACATCGAGGATGCAGAGGAACGCGAGCGTGTGCTTGACGACAAGCCGCGCCATTGGCGGCTGTGGTACGACGGCACGTTCGTTTCCAACTATGAAGCACCGGCGAAATGGGTGCCCAAGACCCTCACCGCCGACAATGTGCGCGAAATCAATGCGATGGCGCACATCGAGAACGAGTTGATCGACGAGGCAATTGGTCGCGTGCTCTCCTCGATCGATGCGCGTGGTTGGGGCAACGACGTCGACGTGCTCTACACCACCGACCACGGCGAGTTGCAGGGCGACTACGGTCTCATGTTCAAGGGGCCGTATCACGTTGATTCGTTGATGCGGTTACCGCTCATTTGGCGGCCGGCGGCATCCGCGCATGTTGCCCCGTCGCGGGTTGCTGCGCCAGTCGGACTCGTGTCACTCGCCTCCACCTTTGCTTCGATTGCCGGGCTGCAACAACCCGACTACGCCGAGGCAGCGCGACTGCCGCATGCCGATGGTGAGGCTGCGGCACTCGGCCACGAGCGCGTGCTCACCGAATGGGACAGCGTACTCTTCGGCAAAATCGTCGGAGCGCGCACCATCTGTCGTGATGGTTGGGTTTGCACCGCGATGCTGCCCGGCACCGTGCACGACGGCACCGAAGGTGAACTGTATGACCTCGCGAACGACCCGCTGCAGCGCGTCAATCTGTGGAGCGACTCGCGCCACACCGCGCACCGCGATGCACTGCTCGACGACATGTGGTCGTCACTGCCGACTCGCGTTCTACCGCTGCGGCCCTGCGACGCCCCCGTCTAGTGCCGCACCGCCGGAACTTGCTGCGTGATGCAGTGGATTCCCCCGCCGCCATACGCGAGCACTTCACCCACATCAAGCCCCACCACTTCACGATTCGGGAACCACTCTGCGATCAGCGCAATCACATCATCGTCAGCCGCATGGCCACACACCGGCACGATGACACCGCCATTGACGACGTAGAAGTTCGTGTACGGCACCACGACACGACGACCACCAACCGTCGCAAACGGCAACGCCGGAATCTCACGCACCGTGAAGCCCGCGTCGTGCGCGATGCGGCGATTCACCGCCATCCGCTGATGGTCGGGCTCATTGGTGTCATCACAACCCTGCATCACGAGCACGGTTTCATTCGCAAACGCCGCAACATTGTCGACATGCCCGTCAGTGCCCTCGTCGAGATGCAGGCCGTGCGGCAACCAGACGATCTGGTCGTGGCCTAGTTCGCTGCGCAATCGGGCCGCAATCTCATCGCGCGACAGGTGCGGATTGCGGTTGCTGTTCAACAAACATTGCTCCGTCGTCACAATGGCTCCCGCACCGTTCGTCGTGATCGAGCCACCCTCCAACACCATGCTCACGCGACGCACAGGTTCGCCACGAAAGCGCAGCCAAGTCTCGGCGATCTTTGCATCCTTGTCGTACGGAAGGTACTTCTCACCCCAACTGTTGAACTGCCAACATGTGCCTTCGCGGCGCTTCCCATCACTCACATAGATCGGCCCGGTGTCGCGGAACCATGAGTCATCAATCGGCAACATCACGATCTCGACGTTCTTGCCACACATGGTCGCAGCGTTCTCTGCTTCGTTCTCGTTCACGATCATCGTCACCGGCTCGAATCCAGAAATCGTGCGCGCCACCGATGCATGCGCACGACGAGCGTCGCCCATCCGATCCTCGTAGACACCTTCGCGCGTCGGCCAGCACATCACCGTGCGTTCATGCTCCGCAAACTCCGCGGGCATCCGCAGCATGATGTGTTACGGGTTCAGCCGAGCGCGGCGCGAATCGCTGAGCGCAGGCCCTGGTCTTCGGGCGCAATCATCGGGCTGAAGCGGGCAAGTACCTTGCCGTCTTTGCCGACGAGAAACTTCTCAAAGTTCCAGCGAATGTCG
>VGBY01000053.1 GCA_016870295.1 Actinomycetota bacterium | reverse complement strand
TTCGCCGCCGGCGACGTTTCAGCAAGCGTCACTTCGACGAGTTCTGCCTTGCCACCTTTCAGTTGCATGAGTCGCACGAAGTTGCCGACCGACGTCGCTTCCTGCACCAGGCTCGTGATCAGGTGCGGCGTCGATACCGACACGTCAACACCCCACATCTGGTTGAACATCCAATAATTCTTCGGATTGTTCACGCGGGCCACGACGCGCGGCACGCCGAACTCCTGTTTCGCAAGCAGCGACACGACAAGGTTGTCTTCGTCGTCGCCGGTGACTGAGGCAACCACGTCGGCCGAGCGAGTATCCACTGCCTCGAGCACGGAGTAGTCGCACGCGTCGCCGAAGTGCCACTCAATACCCGTCGACTCCGACCGCGATTGATACTCGCGCAACGTTGCGCGGTCGTTGTCGATGACCGTCACGCTGTGCCCGGCCAGCACCATCTCTCGTGCGGTGAAACGCCCCACGCTGCCACCACCGGCGATGATCACCTTCATTGGCTCTCCACCGGACCCTTCGACAAGAAGTCGTCGAGAGCCGCAATCTCGACGTTCGGAATCGCGACGTACATCACATCACCTTGCTGCACGAGCACATCATCGGAAACCAACAGTGCCTTTCCGTATCGACGCACGCCAACCACTCGCCCGGGCCCTGAGTTGATTCGCGTCATGCGCTCGCCCACCCACGCGTCAGCGGCAAGACGTTCCACAATCGAGAGTTCGGCACTGGGGTCGGTCCACTCCACGGCAGGGCGATCGGTCATGATTCGTCGCAGCACCCGCTCGGCGGTCCACTTCACCGTGGCGACCGTCGCGATGCCGAGCCGCTCGTAGATCTCGGCCCGCTTCGGGTCGTAGATGCGGGCTACGACTCGCTCGATTCCGTATCGCTCGCGACCGACGCGGGCGATCATGATGTTGGAGTTGTCGCCGCTCGTCACGGCAACCAGGGCATCAGCGCGTTCGATGCCGGCGGCCACGAGGATGTCCGGGTCGAAGCCGATGCCGACGACGGTCTGCCCAGCGAAGTCGTCGCCAAGCCGCAAGAATGCGTCGGCGCGGCGATCAACGACTGCCACCGTGTTGCCCATCACACACAACTCGCGCGCGAGTGTGGAACCGACACGTCCGCATCCAACGATTACGACGTGCACGAACTACCATCGTATCCGCGCCAAATTCATGGCGTAAGCGCAAGGACGCAGCCGAATGTCACCAAAGACCATCGATCGCCGCACCGGCTTCGCGCGACTCAAAGGCGCACTGCTCGGCAAGCCGATGAGCAGTTCGGAGGACGCCCACCAACGACTGTCCAAGCGCATTGGTCTACCGATATTTGCCAGCGACGCAATCTCGAGCACCGCCTACGCCACAGAAGAAATCCTCATCGTCTTCCTTGGATTTGCTGCCATTGGTGTGGCTGCTTTCGACAACCTCGTACCGATTGCGTTGATGGTCGTCATCCTGCTCGCAATCGTTATCAACAGCTACCGCCAAACGATCTTCGCCTATCCGAATGGTGGCGGCACGTACATCGTTTCAAAGGAAAACCTCGGCAGGTATCCGTCGTTGGTCGCCGGCGGATCAATGCTGGTCGACTACATACTCACAGTGGCGGTGGCCATCACCAGCGGTACTGCTGCAGTGATCGCCGCTTTCAACGACCTCGCACCGTATCGAGTGCAGATCTGCGTCGCCCTCATCGTGCTCATCACCTATGCGAACCTGCGCGGCATCAGGGAGTCTGGTGCACTCTTTGCGCCACCGATGTATCTCTACGTCATCAGCATTCTCGCCCTGATCATCTTCGGCTTGTACCGCGTGTATTTCCAGGATCTTGCACCGATTGACCACTCGGGGCCAATCGAGACGGAACTGCTAGCAGGTGACAACTCTCTGACGCTGTTCTTTCTCTTGAAGGCATTCTCTTCGGGAGCTGTCGCGCTCACTGGGATTGAGGCGCTTGCCGGCGGAGTGCCAGCATTCAAGAAGCCCGAGTCGAAGAACGCCGCAAGCACCCTCGTCATGCTCGGTCTCATTCTCGGCACGCTGTTCTTCGGTTTGAGTGTCTTGGCCCAGCATCTCGAACCAATCCGCGACGAAGAAGGGCTCATTCCACAAACGATCATCGCCCAATTGGCCGAACACGTCTACGGCGGGCGGAATTTCTTCTTCTTCGCAACGCAGTTCGCCACCTTTGGCATCCTGCTCATCGCAGCGAACACCGGCTACGCGGACTTTCCACGCCTCGCGTCAATCATGGCGAAGGATGGCTACTTGCCCCGCCAGCTCGCGAACCGAGGCGATCGTCTGGTGTTCAGCAACGGTGTGATCTTTCTCGGCCTCTCGGCCATCGGACTCGTCATCGTGTTCGGCGGTATAACCAACGCACTGATCCCGCTCTACGCGGTCGGTGTGTTCACCGCATTTACCCTCAGCCAAGCGGGTATGGTCGTGCGGCTTGTACGGATGAAACTCCCGACTTGGCAAGTTCGTGTCCTCTTCACCTCAATTGGTGCGATCACCACTGGTGGTGTTGCCCTCACCGTCGTAACCGTCAAGTTCGCTGACGGGGCGTGGATACCGGCGGTGTTGATTCCCGTGCTCATTGTCGGGTTCAACGGCGTCAAGCGGCACTACACGCATGTCAAGCAGTTCCTCTCCGTCGATCAGTCATACCGCGCGCCATTCCATACGCACCTCGTTGTCGTTCTGGTCGGATCCGTGAACGCTGGCGTTGTGCAGGCGATGAAGTACGCCGAAAGTTTGCGACCCGAACGCTTACTTGGCCTCAGTCTGGTGGGCTCAGCCGAAGAAGGTGCTGAGCTGATGCGTGTCTGGCAGCAACGATTCCCCACCATCGAACTACAAACACCAGTCGATGACTTTCGCAACCTCACGGAGAGCGTGCTCATGGAGATTGACCGGCTGGACGCCGAACAAGACGACGACATCATCACGGTCATCATTCCCGAATTCGTCACGAGTGTGCGTTCGCAGTGGTTGCACAACCAGTCCGCCCTGGCGATTAAGGCGCGCTTGTTGTTCCGCCCCAACACGGTGGTGACATCGATTCCCATCGTCATCCCGTGATTCTGTGAACTCGTGATCGTGCTATCACACGTTCGGCGGTAGTCAAGCGCGTGATGAGGCGTAGCCTCTAGCGCATGCGCATCGTCATATCCGGGGCGAGCGGACTCATCGGTTCGGCCCTCGTTCCCCATCTTGCCGCCCGTGGTCATGAAGTCACTCGTCTGGTGCGCCGCGCAGCGCAACATAACGAGTCGCAATGGGATCCCGCCCGTGGCGTGATCGACGCCGAACTCGTCGGCACCTCCGACGCCGTCATTCATCTCTCCGGTGCGGGCATCGGCGACAAGCGTTGGTCCAACTCGTACAAGCGCGAAATCCTCGACAGCCGCGTGAAGAGCACCAAACTGCTCGCGTCGGTGATTGCGGGTGCTGCAAGGCGACCGAGTGTGTTTCTCTCCGGCTCCGCGATTGGTTGGTACGGCGCACGGGGCGACGAAGTGCTCGACGAAGCCTCGTCGTCTGGCAACGGATTTCTTGCCGATGTGTGCAAGGAGTGGGAGGCCGCAGCAGCCGGCGCCGGAACTCGCACCGTCTTCCTGCGCACCGGCATCGTTCTCTCCCCCAAGGGAGGTGCGTTGAAGAAACAACTGCCGCTCTTTCGTGCCGGCTTGGGCGGCAAGTTTGGACGCGGCGACCAGTGGCAAAGTTGGATCTCGATCGACGACGAGGTTGCGGCGATTGACCATCTGCTTTCGGCAAACATCAGCGGTGCAGTGAACCTCACTGCCCCGGCGGCGGTCACCAACGCCGACTTTGCGAAGGTGCTCGGCAAGGTTCTCGGCCGTCCAGCCGTGTTGCCCGTTCCGGCGATTGGTCCGAAACTGCTCCTGGGTGGCGAGCTCGCCGATGCGCTGCTCTTCACCGGGCAGCGCGTGATTCCGCGTGCGTTGTCGTCGGGTGGCTATCAGTTCATGCACCCAACGTTGGAAATCGCATTACGCGCCCTGCTCGCGCGATGATGCCACGCTCCCTCTCCGCACGATGAGCCAACTCCCCGCCCGCGTCGACGTCGTCGTCATCGGTGCCGGGCTCGCTGGCTTGGCGGCGGCGCGACACCTGCACGCCAAGTCGTTCAGTGTCGCGGTGCTGGAGTCCCAAGACGACGTCGGTGGTCGAGTGCGCACCGACATCGTCGATGGTTTCCGACTTGACCGAGGCTTTCAGATCATGCTCACCGCATATCCGGAACTGCGCCGCCAGGTTGATCTGGCGGCGCTCGACATCCACAACTTCGACCCCGGCGCGTTGGTGATGATGCGTGGAAGGTCGTATGTAGTGAGCGATCCGTTCCGTGCACCGCGCACATTGCTTGGCACTCTTCGGGCGCCAATCGGCTCGCTGGCCGACAAGGCACGAATCGCGATGTTGCGGGCTCGCACGTTGCGCGGCGACCCGCGCGAGTTGTTGCGCGGCCAAGACCTCCCCACCGTCGTAGCGCTGCGACGTGCCGGGTTCTCGCAGACGATGATCAACCGCTTCTTCCGCCCGCTGTTTGGCGGCATCCAACTCGATCCTTCGCTCGCCACATCGCGGCGGATGTTCGACATCATCTTTCGCAGTCTCGGCGAAGGTGATGCGGGCGTTCCCCGTTTGGGGATGAACGCACTCCCGCGACAGATGGCTGCTCGACTACCGGGTCTCGTACATCTCAACACCGCTGTGGCATCGATCGACGGACGCACGGTGGTCACCACCGACGCCCGACGAATCGAGGGTCGCGCGGTGATCGTGGCAACCGAATTGCCGGCGGCGCGCAGCTTGGTTGCGTTACCCGAGCGCGCATCGCGCCGCGCTGGTGCCGTGTACTTCGCTGCCGACAAGCCGCCGACGTCGTCGAAGTTGGTGATACTTGACGGATCCGGCAAGGGACCGGTGCTGAACGCCGCCGTGATGAGCAACGTCGCACCGAGCTACGCGCCGGCGGGTAAGCATCTCGTCGTGGCGGCGATGCCGGAAGTGATCGATGGGGATCTTGAGTCACTAGCCCGCGAGCAGATGCGCTCGTGGTGGGGCTCGCAGGTCGATGCATGGCGCCATCTGCGCACGTATCGCATCGCGCACGCCGGTGTTGAACAGCGGCCGCCGTTCAACCCGAAGCGCAATATCGCACTCGGCAACGGCGTCTTTGTCTGTGGAGATCATCGCGATACCGGCTCGCTGCAGGGCGCGATGTTCTCGGGACGCCGTTGCGGCGAACTCGTGGCGGGCGCCCTCGCCTAGCGTCGTAATCATGTCAAACCCACCCACCAGCCCGGCCCACGACCCACAACGGAAAATCGTGTCGGTGTCGCAATTCGTGCCGGCTGCGGCCGCAGAGATCTTCGACCTGCTGGCGACACCGAAGATGCATGCAGTCATCGATGGTTCGGGCAGCGTGCGCGCGGAACTGAATGGACCCGCCCGTCTCTCACTCGGCGCAAAATTCGGCATGTCGATGCGGCTCGGGGTGCCGTACCGCATCACCAACACCGTCGTGGAATTCGATGAGGGTCGCCGCATCGGTTGGCGACACTTCGGCGGGCACGTGTGGCGTTACCTGTTGGAGCCCGTCGAGGGTGGCACGCTCGTGACGGAGCAGTTCGACTACTCGACCAACCGTGCCAACTGGTTCCTTCGTGCCATCAATGCAATTGCGACCAATGAGGTCTCGATGCGTAACACATTGTTGAATCTCGCCAAGCACTTCTCGTGACCGACCTCCCCGCAGGCTTCGTCGCACGCACCGCCAACGTCGGCATCAAAGACGACTCGCTCGACTTCGTCACCGTGATCGGTGAAGCCGGCACGACTGGTGCGTCGATGTTCACCAAGAGTCGCTTTGCTGGTGCAAGTGTCGTGCTCAGCCGTGAGTTGGTGGCACACGGCCGCACACGCGGCGTGGTCGTGTTGTCGAAGAACTCCAATGTCGCCACCGGCGAAGAGGGCATGAGCAACGCCCGCGAGATCATCAAACGGATGGCGATTTTTCACGATTGCGACGACGACAACCTCGTCATCGCCTCGACCGGCGTGATCGGGCGACAGTATCCGATGGCCAAGATCCGCGACGGCATAGCAGCGCTCCATGGCGCCGACGAGTCGCGTGACGCATCGCTCGTTGCTCGTGCAATCATGACCACCGATACGCGACCGAAGATCGCTGAAGCGACGATTTCTGGAACACCAGCCCGCATCGTGGGTGTCGCCAAAGGTGTCGGGATGATCGAACCCGACATGGCAACACACATCTCCCTCATCTTCACCGACGCTGCCGTCGGGCGCGGAGAACTGGATGTCGCATTTCGCTGGTGTGTCGAGCACACGTTCAACCGTGTGTCAATCGATACGGACACTTCGACGAGTGATACGAGCGTGTGTCTTGCAAGCGGCGCCGCCGGGGCGGTGCAGTCCGATGCGTTTCGCACGGCGCTCTACGACGTGCTCCTCTCGCTTACCAAACAAATCGCCCGCGACGGCGAAGGTGCCGAGCGAGTCATCGAAGTGCGCGTCGACGAGGCCCGCGACGAAGAGCAGGCCGTCACCGTTGCGCGCGCCATCGTGAATTCTCCGCTCGTGAAGACGGCCGTGCACGGGGCCGACCCGAACTGGGGCCGGGTCGCGATGGCTATCGGCAAATGTTCGCAGTACCTCGACATCGATCAACGGCGAGTGGTGATTCGTTTCGGCGACCAAGAGGTCTACCCACACCAGCTCAACGCAGCAGGGCTCACGAAGTTGTCTACCTATATGAAGAACGATGAAGTCGTCATCCATGTCTCGCTCGCCACGGGCACCAGCCAAGCAACCGTCTGGGGCTGCGACCTCACCGACGGCTACGTGCGCATCAACGCCGACTACACCACCTGAACCTGCCGCCGCAGATGTGGTGTTAGGCGAGCAATGAGTCGAGCCACGTGATCGTGGCGGAGCGGTAGTCGTAGACGCTCTTGTAGCGCGCCAGTGCGTCGGGCAGTCG
>VGBY01000052.1 GCA_016870295.1 Actinomycetota bacterium | reverse complement strand
AGCGCGACCACTTCACCAAATCTTCGACGCGACCAGTGAGGAAGTTGTGCTTGATGCCGCCGAGACCGTTGTCGAGCACTTCGCGTACGGCGCTCATGCGACACCGACCGTCTCGCGCTCAACCGCGCCGGGCAGCGCAGCATCGCGCGCGCCCGCACTACGACCGTCGAGTCCCACGACTTTCACACCCGCTGCAGCAACGGGTGCAGCGACCACGTCGGCGACCGGTGTCTCGTTCTTCAACGGTCCCCACTCCAGTGCGCCGCGCGCCACCATATATACGAATGCCACGAAAAAGACCGCGCTGAACGCCACCATCTCCCAAAAGCCGAAGGCGCCGAGTGACTCGCGGGCGATGGCGTACGGGTAGGCGAAGATGATTTCGATGTCGAACATGATGAACAACATCGCCACGATGTAGAACGACACGGGGAACCGCTCGGGCGACTCGCGACTCGGCACGATTCCGCACTCGTACGGCGCATCCTTGGCCGTGTTCGGGCGCTTCGGCGCCAGCAATTTTGACGCCACCAACGAGAGCACGCCGAACACGATTGCCAGTGCCGTGAGCACGACGATCGGCAGGTACTGGCCCATCGACACCCCCGCTAGTGCGAGATCAGACCTTCTCGAGCTCGCGCGAGCGAGCCAGGTTTTCACGCAAAATGAGATCGCGTCGGTGCATGAGCCAACAGAGAATGACGAACACGATCAACGACCCGAGGGTGATGAACATCGCCGGCTGGCGACGGTTGCCGAGATCGCGAATCATGTAGACGTAACGGCGCTCCTGCGACTCGTCGACTTTCGGTCGGGCTGGTGCACGACCTGGCTCGATGCGCTGCGGCACGACCGGTGCAACCTCAACCAAGGCGTACCGTGCCTCGTGAAAGAACGCAAAGAAGTCGAGTGACTCGTTGATCTTCGGCCAGCGTTCGCCACCACGGTCGAACACCGCCACCGACACGAATTCACCGGCGGCGAACTCATCCGCCTGATTGATCAGCAGGTCGTCGGACGATGCCACTGCCTGACCACGTTGCGGGTCGGATTCATCGAGCCGCAACCAGCCCTCCGACTCGAGAGCCTTGGCCACCGTCTCGCTGTTCTCGGCTGCAGTACCCGTCAACTTGAGCGGCTGTTCGAGAATCTCCACTTGCTGAAACAACTGCGCGTCACGAATGATCGTCGCTGGTTCAGCGGGCTCCCAAGTGGGCATGCGACCCTGCAATCCGATGCCGTACGTCCACCAGATGATGCCCATCGCAGCCATCCAGCCAAAGAGCCCACCGAGGATGACGAGAAAGCCGAGTCGCGCGCCAAGGTTGGTGCCGACCACCAGGTAGGTACCGCCGATCAACACCACGACCGAGATGAGTACCACGACATAGCCGCGTAATTGTGGCTCCCAGTTGATGGCGAGCACCGGGAGCAGGTTCACGTCAGAGACCACGTACGTATTCCACGACGGCCCGAATCTGTTCCTGCGTCAATACCCCACCGAAGCCGGGCATGCGACCGCCGCCCTGCCCTTGTTCGCCGTACTTCTTGCCGTACTCACTGCCGGCGTTGATGAAGGCAATCATGTCGGCTTGATTCGGGAACTGCCGAACCGCCGAACCGCCCGTCAGGTTCGGACCGAAAGCGCCTCCACCAGTGATCTGTGGTTCGCCGTACGACCAACCCTTGGTGTGGCATCGTGCGCACCCATACGCGCCGCCGCCGAGATCGAGGTTGAACAATGCTTCACCGAGCGAACCGTAAGTGCCAGTCGCGACGAGTCGTTCTGCTTCGGCCTGTATCTCGTCCTGAATTTTCTTCGGCAACGTGCCGCCATCGCACATCGTGGCTTTGGCGTCGGGCGATGCGCAGTTCTCACGCGGAATCTGGATGCTCTTCACATAGTCGAGCACCGTTTGAATCTGCTGATCGTTCATCGGACCACCACCGACGAGACCCCACGCGGACATCGGCGAGAACGGCCGACCGTAATTCAGGATGAAGCGCACTTCTTCTTCGCTGTAACGCAGGTACACGTTGTTGATTGCCGGTGCCTTCCAGTTGACGGCCTTTACTTCGCCGGTCTTCGGGTCGGTGACTGCGTACGATGCGACACCGCCACCGCCGTTCATTCCGCCGTGGCAACCCGCGCAGTTGAAGCCACCTTCAGCGGTGGATGCAAACAGCCGACCGCCCCAGTACTCGAACTTGTGTTCAAAGTCTTTCTCCGCGCCAACTTGCCGACCTGGCTCAAGAATCCAGTACAACGGCAACGTCACGGTGATGACGGCAAGAAACGCCAAACCAAGCAGTTGCGTGCGCTCGAGCTTCTTGCCCTCAAGCACTTCGTCGTCGTAGTACGGCTTGCGATTCGCCGCCAACTCGATCTCCGAGCCGATTTCGGCGCGACTGGATCGAATGTTGAAGAACGCATAGATGGCCCAACCGAAAAGAGCCGCAACGAGGGTGATCCATGCCAGCGTCGTCGTAATGTCGGCGAATACTGGCGTCATGGAGTTAGTGGCCGCCTGCACCGACGCAGTGCGGACCTTCGGCTTCTTGCCCCGTGGTGTTGGTACCGATCGCCGGGCCACCGAACACCGCGGCCGTGTCGATCACGACATTGCCGTTGTTGATGGAGACGGCGAAGCGATCCATACCGCGCGGGGCTGGGCCGCCCTTTTTCTCACCGACGCGATTGAACTGCGAGCCGTGGCACGGGCATTCGAACCACTGCGAGGTGGTGCACGTCGGCACTCGGCAACCAAGATGCGGACACTTTTGATACAGCGCAACGATTCCCGACGACATTCCGGCGAACACCGGTGCTTGTGACGAGTAGACCGATTCGGCTTTCGCCAACGACTCCTTCGGGAACTCCGTCAACCAAGCACGAGCTTCGGGTAGATAGAGGAAGCCCTTGTTCGAGCGGATGCCGGCAACGATGTCGTCGAGTTTTCCGGCGTTGATCTTCGAACCGAAACCACCCTCGGCGCCCTTCCAGAGAAAACCCAGGACCGCCGCGCCGAAGCCGCCGAGCCCGGCGCTCATCAGGGTGACCGTCGCCCGATTGAAAAACTGTCGACGCGACACACCGATCACTTCGGGGTCGGGTGGTGAGAACGGCGCAACCGCGACGCTGGTCGGCACGGCGAGTGCGGTGCTGCGGGCGGCGACGGCTTCCGACTCGTACGCCTTGCCGCTCGGACTGCGTGACTCGGCCTCCTCGCGCGCGGCCTTCTCGCGGGCGCGAGTTTCACGCGACAACACGCCCGTTGACTCGCGACGGCGCGCCGCGGTAAGCACGACCACGGCGGCAAGCACCGCAAGGACAGCGATGGCGATGGTGAGGGTGGCGTTCATGATCTAGAGCTCGAAGAAGATTCCATCGCGCCACGGAAAGGTGAAGTTGTAGCCCGGTCCACGGAAGAACGAGCTGATGATGACGAGCACCGCCCAGAACATCATGTGGATCGTCATCAGGCTGGTGATGAACTTGCGATCTTCGGGCTTGTTCGAGGCGTTGCGGTCGAGGTACGGCGCAAAGATGAGAAGGATGAGACCCATCCCCGGAATCGTGACACCCGCGATCATCGGATGGAACATGGTGAGCAACTCCTGCAGGCCCATGAAGTACCACGGGGCCTTCGAAGGGTTCGGGGTTGCATTGAAATTGGCCGCTTGCAAGAGCGGTGCGTTGACGAACCACGAGAACATGAACGTGAACGCGGTGCAAGCGAGCGCCGCCACGAATTCAATCGAGAGCAGGTGTGGCCACACGTGCACCTTGTCGACCGGTATTGCCTTCACGTCTTGAATCGAACCCGACTTCACGACGGTGAGTAGGCGCTGCGTATGCCCACCGGGGCCAGCACCAACCGGCACTCCGCCAGCGACTGGTGCAGCCACGACCGGTGCGGCTGGTGCATCCTTGACCGCCACGCCGCCGGCGCGCGCGGCTTTGCTGCGCTCGAGCAACTCGGCCGGAATTCGTGACGTACCCTCGCCACTTGCCGCGGTGTCACCGCCGGTGGATTCCGTCTTCTCGCGCGCAGCCTTGGCGCGCTTCAGGAGGTGTTCGGGGATTTCGGTCATCGTTGCACCTGCGCTTTGCTCTTCGACATGCTGCTCACAGCGGCCCCGAGATTCCGCCATCCTTGCGGACGCGCCAGAAGTGGATGGCGAGGAAGATCACCGTGACGAACGGGAACAACAACACGTGCAACACATACCAGCGCAGCAGAGTTTCAGCGCCGATCTCCGTGCCGCCGAGCAGAACGAATCGGACCTGCGAACCAATGAGTGGTGAGTAGCCCATCATGTTCGTGCCGACGGTGACGGCCCACAGTGCCAACTGGTCCCACGGCAACAAATAGCCGGTGAACGACAGCAGCAATGTGAGCGTCAGCAAGATGACACCGACCACCCAGTTGAATTCGCGCGGCGCCTTGTACGCCCCGTGATAAAACACGCGCGCCATGTGCAGGAACACTGCCAACACCATCAAGTGCGCACCCCAGCGGTGCATGTTGCGCACCATGAGGCCGAAGGTCACCGACGTGTGCAGTGACTGGATGTCATCCCACGCGTTGGCATCAGTGGGGCGATAGAAGAACATCAGAAAGATGCCGGTAATGGTGAGCAGGATGAAGAGGAAGAACGACAGCCCGCCCAAGCACAGTGTGTAACTCACCTTCACGGCGTGGCGCTTCACCTTCACCGGGTGCAGGTGATACAACACGGAGTTCATGACCACATAGGAGCGGTTGCGCGGCGAGTCGGTGTAGCCCTTGCGGAAGATCGAACCGGGACGGAAGATCGAACTCCACACCTGGCCGCCCTGCACCTGCTCGCCGATTTTGGCGACGCGCTCTTTCAGCGTGGGGCGGGGAGTTTCTTCGACGATGCTCGACATTGTTCCTCCTTAGAACCTCATGCCGTAGGAATAACCGTGGTTGTTGGTGCGCATATGCGGATCGCCGGTGGCAGGGGCAACGCCCACCTTGCCGAGCACGATGACACCGGTCGGGCAGCGATCGACGCACAACGCACAACGCGTGCAGATGTCGTCGTCGATCACGAACACGACGTTGTCCGAAGGGTCGGCACCGGGCAATTCGGTTCCGTGCGACTCGACGATTGCCTCGGGGCTCACCATGTGGATGCACTTCCACGGGCAGATGTCGACGCAACCCTCGCACATGATGCATTCGCTCTGGTCGATGTGGATGAACTGCTTGGGTTTCACCGCCTTGCTGAGGTAGTCGGCGTCGACCTCGACGAGCGTGTACTCGTCGGTGTACGGCATCATCGGTGGGTTGGCGTCGGTGCGGGTCATCGCGTTACACCTTCTTCACCAGTGGTCGACCGTAGGTGCTGCTCGGCAGGGCGACCTGCTTCACTTCTCCGCGCTTCTGCCACCAAGCAAAGAGATAGATGAAGGCGCCGATGTAGATGCCGTGAATCACGAGCACCACGATGTCACGCAGCGCCTCGTAGCTGAGCGTGAACGGAAACGGTCCACCGAATTCCTGCGGCTTCAACAAGTTGAAGGGTCCAAAGATGATCTTGTCCTTGCGCCAGCCCAATTCTTTGTCTGCGTGGTCGATCCACTGGTGCGGCACGACCCCGAAGGCAAGGAAGATGACAAAGAAGGCATACGCGCTGCCGAACATCGCTTCGCCCCATGTCGCCTGGCGGTCAACGGGGCGGCGCTTGCCGACGACGACCACGAGATACGCCAAAAAGTTGGTCGCCAGGAAGGAAAAGATGAACGCCTGATTCATGCCGGGCCATCGGAGGATGTCGACTGCAATCATGCGCGATTGGTGCCTTTCACGGTGGCTCGCCACGGGTGCGAGTGCCACTTCGAAGCCTAGTCTCGGCACCTTTCTATGGCTCGCCCAACTTGCCACATTTCGTGTGACGGCTGTTATCTCGTCGTGCGTTCGTGCAAATATCACCGTGATGCATACGGCGATTAGTCTGTCGTCGGTGAAATCGCGCACAGTGCAGTTGTCGGGGGCATTTCAGTGACCGAAGTACCCGACTATCTCCTCAAACGTTCAAAGGATCGCCGCGCGGTGCTCGCGGGTGGCACGCCGTCGGCTGAACCAAGCGCATCAAAGGAGGTGGCGAAGACCGTCACATCGTCTGCGGCACCGGCCATCGCTGCGGAAGCGTTGCCACCGCCTCCACCAAAGCCCGACCCTGCGTATGTCGTGGCCGCCAAAACGCGCAAGAAGATTCCATTCTGGGCGATGGCGACGCTCAGCCTCTTGCCCGTGTGGGCGTTTTTGTACCTGCTCGCGGTTCGTCCGCAAGAACGCGAAGCGTCGGGCCCGATGGCCATCGGTGCAGCGGCCTACAATGCGTGCGCGAGTTGTCACGGTGCTGCCGGTCAGGGTGGTGCTGGTCGCGTGTTGCACGAGGGCGAAGTGTTGAAGACGTTCCCGCATATCGAAGACATGTTGAATTACGTGTACACCGGCAGTCAGCCGTTCGTGTCGGCGGGCCTTGTGGTGTACGGCGACCCCGACCGTGAGGGTGGCGCACACGCGCCGTTGTCGTACAACGGCAACGCGATGCCGTCGCAGGGAGAAAAGTGGGGTGGCGGTCTCACTGACTACGAAATTCTTGGTGTGGTGTGTCACGAGCGCTACGCCATTGGCGGCGCCGACCCGAAGAGCGAGCAATGGGCCGCTGAGTATGCGACCTGGTGCTCGGAGGATTCGGAGATTTTTGCCGCACTCGAAGCAGGCACGGTCACCTACGACACGCTCGCCGAAACATTCAAGATGCTCGAGACTCCCCCGCGTGCCGTCGGCACCGATCCGCGCCCCAGCCAGAGGTAGCCGGCACAGGACGTTCGCCACAGTGCTAAGTCGTCGTTCGCGAACGGCATCTCTTTACGCTGAAAGGCGATGAGCAACGAGTCGCCTGCCGGTGCGCCGGGCGCGATTGCCGATGTGTCGGTGCGGCCCATGACGACTGATGTCGCCTCGCTGCCCACGCGCGAGACCGACGTGCTCGTCATCGGCGGTGGCCCGGCCGGT
>VGBY01000051.1 GCA_016870295.1 Actinomycetota bacterium | reverse complement strand
TGGGTGCAGCCGCTCGCGCTGGATGTGTGGGATCACCGCGTGTGGTCGATTCCGGCACCGTCGCAGGGATACCTCTTTCTTGCGGCACTCGGGGCGTTGGCAGAGATCGATCTCCCCGACGACACGAATGATCCACAGTGGGCGCACCTTCTTATTGAGGCAGTCACCGCGGTGAGCCATGATCGTCCGCGTGTTCTGCACGACAAGGCTGATCTTGGAGCGTTGCTGCCATCACTGGTGAGTCGCGCATCGCTGATCGACCCGTCACTCGCCTCGGTTCGACCACTGCCCACGACAGATGGTGACACCACCTATCTCTGCACTGTCGACCGCGATGGCATGGGCGTGTCGCTCATCAACTCCAACGCCTCCGGGTTCGGCTCGCTACTAGTCGAGCCACGCACCGGCATCAACCTGCACAACCGCGGGCTCGGGTTCAGCGTCGAACGAGGCCATCCTGCCGAAGTCGCGCCCGGTCGCAAACCACCGCACACGTTGTGCCCGGCAATCATCACTCGTGCCGATGACTCGTTGCACTCCGTGCTCGGCACGATGGGTGGTGATGCGCAACCGCAGATCATCCTGCAAATCGTCACTCGGTTACTGCGTCACCGACAGTCACAGTTTCCGTGGGAAGTCGTCGACGCTGGTCGCTTTGCGTTGCGTGGTCCCGTCACTGGCTTTGACTCATGGACCAGCGGTCGCCCGCCGACGGTACAAGTCGAAGGCCATGCTCCCGATGCGTGGATGACCGGACTCGCCGACCGCGGTCACGCCGTGGAGCGGCGCGGGAGATTTGATTCTGGGTTCGGGCACGCGCACTGCATCGTCGTGCGCGAAGACGGCGCCTTTGCCGGTGGCGCCGACAGCCGCACGATCGTCGGAAGCTGCGTCGGCCTCTAAGCCTCGTCATCACGCGCGACGAGACGAACTTCGTCGACTGAAATCAGCCGACTTTGTAGGTCAACTGCTCGTCGTAGCGCAGGTGCGAAGTCGTCGCCTTGGCCACGAGTCGCAGGGAGCATGTGCCCTTCTTCAAGAACCGAATGACGGTGGTGTTTGTGCCACGGCTCACTGAACAGATCTTGTCGCTCTCGCTCGTCACACGAACGGCCACCTTCTGATCCGTTACAAGACTCGCGTTACGCAATGTGAGCGAGGCCCCGACCGCCTGCGCTGTCTCGGCCTTCGGAAGTCCGGCAGCTCGGGTCTTCACCGATTGGCTACCCAAGAACGTCAGCGGAACGATTGTGTCGAGTGATGTGTCGAAGAGACCACGGTGGTCACGGTGAACGAATACCGCACAGTCGGCGATGCCACACAGAATTCTTTCCTTCACTGTTGTGCCATCCGATTCATACATGGTGATTGCATCTTTGACTTGGAGCGACTGTGCTGACGCCGCAGATGCTGAACCCCGAGCACCGTCCATCGTCGCCCAAATCATTTCGCTCACCCGCGTGAGACTGCCGTTGCACTTCAAGCCTGTGGCATCACGCAATCCGACAGTGGGTTTGTAGCACTGCCGCACATACACACCTTGTGTCGATGGCACTCCAGCGAGAGTGATGGAGATCGTTTCGCCAGCCACGAGACCAGCCGCCTTACTGACTGAAACTCCGACTGCGGCAGAGGCGGTGGTCGGAATGACAAGGGCAACAGCGAATGCGCCGATGAGAGCGAGGGTTTTGTTTCCGATTTTGCTTGACATCATGACGCGGACTCCTGATTACATATTTACGGTTTGGGGGTGAATGAGATTGACACGAAAACGTCTTGCGAACGATCATCGCGACGAGTGTGGTCGGCGAAGGCAACGACCCCGCATTGTTCGATTGAACAGTCAATGAGTTTCGTTGTTTCGTCTACCGCTCGCACGAGTAACGGTACGACGAATGAGCCGTTCGGCATGTACGGGATTGTGAGACCTTTGGCATAGGCCGGTGGGTTTGATGAGATCCATTGCGATAACGGTGACGATCCGTCAAGATTCACACCTCCGACACATCGCCGATTGGCATCCCATTTCACCTGATTGCAGACGAACACATATACACCTTTGGTGATGTCAAAGCCCGTGCCACTAATGGTCACCAGCGTGCCTTTGGGGTCGAGGCCTGAAGTTTGACTCACGACCAACGTGGGCTGGGGTTTCGACGCTGACTCCGTGGTGGAGGTGGAGATCACCGTGGTGGAGGTCGCCAAGACCACCGTGGTGGCCGTCATGATGGTCGTGGTGACCGCAGATGTGGTGCTTGCCGCAAATGTTGTGGTCGGCGCGAGTGTCGTCGTCAGTTCCGTCGCCGACATTGTTGTCGTGGTCTGAACTTCCTTGGTCGAAGCGCAACCTGCAAGCGCCGGTAACAGCACGGCCGCAAGTAACGAACGTCTCAGCGTCGCGCATCGGCGACCACACTCCATGCTCGTACCCTTGTTCGTGATGTTGCGGCGGGTGGCTGGTGTCGGTTTGTTGCTCATGATGGCACTGCTCGGTTGCAGCGATTCTTCGGAAACCGTCACCACCGAGGCGAGCTTCATTCTGTCTGACGATTACGCACTTCCCGTCGTCGAACGACAGGAACCTGACCTGCCAACTCGCACGACCGGTGCCGACGACGTCGTGGTCAAGGTCACAGATACCACCCGCGTCATCGTGCTGAACCAGGCAATCGCCGAAATCGTCGTCGCTCTCGGGATGCGCGACTCGATCATCGGTCGCGATGCCACCACCACGATTGCCTCATTGGCCGACATCACCGAGGTGAGCAACGGTCACGACATCAGCGCTGAGAGCGTGTTGTCACTGCGACCATCCCTCGTCATCGGCGATACGCGCACCGGCCCGCCCGAAGTCATCGAGCAACTGCGCGCAGCCGGTGTCGCCGTACTTATCGCACCAGAGGTATGGACTCTGTCGGCACTGCCGACTCGAGTGACGATGATTGCATCGGCACTCGGCGTCGTTGAGGCCGGCGACAAACTCATCGCACTCAGCGAAGCGGCGATTGCTGATGCACTTGCGAACATCGGGCAATACGCGTCGCTGCCGCGTGTGGCATTTCTCTACGTGCGCGGCACGGCATCGGTGTATTTGCTTGGTGGTTCAGGCTCGGGTGCCGACGAACTGATCGCCGCAACCGGCGCCGTGGATGTGGGCGCACTGAATGGTTTGGCTTCGTTCACGCCACTGACCGCCGAGGCAATCGTGCAGGCCGACCCGGATGTGTTGCTCGTGATGACACGCGGTCTCGATTCCGTCGGTGGCATCGACGGCCTGCTCGCGCTGCCCGGCGTGTCGAGCACCCGTGCCGCCGCCGCGCGGGCCGTGATCGCCGTGGATGACGACCTACTACTCTCGTTTGGTCCGCGCACGGGTGCCCTCATCTCGCGACTGGCCGAACTTCTCAACACCTACAGCAGCCAACTATGACGCAAGCCCGACGCACCAGCATCCCGGCGGTCACCGCCTTTCTCGCAGTGCTGCTGCTGCTCACGATGCTGGTGTCTCTTGCGTCGGGCGCGTTCCGTATTCCCTTCGGTGAACTACTCGGCATCATCGGCGATGGCCCGCGACGTGATGCCTCCGATCTGGTCGCACACAACGTGTTCTGGCAGGTGCGATTGCCGCGCGTCGTGTTGGCACTCGTCGTCGGCTCCAGTCTGGCCGTCGCTGGCGTCATCATGCAGGGAATATTCCGCAACCCGTTGGCCGAACCCGCAACCGTCGGCGTGTCGGCCGGCGCAGCAGTGGGTGCCGTCATCGCAATCATCTTCGGTCTGAATCAATTGCCGCTCGGTGTGCAGGTCGCTGCATTCATCGGCGGCACACTCTCGACCGCTCTCGTCTACGTGTTGTCGCGCTCCGACGGGAAAACCGAGGTGGTCACGCTCATCCTCACCGGGATCGCCATCAATGCATTCGCCGGTGCAGTCATCGGCTTTGCGGTGTTCGTGGCCGACGACGACGAGATTCGGTCGGTCACATTCTGGAGCCTCGGCACCCTCGGTTTGGCAACGTGGAAGGCAGTCGCAGCGGTGACACCACTCGCCATCATCGGCGTGTTGATCAGCACGAAGTTCTCCCGCGTGCTCGACACACTCGCCCTCGGTGACCGTTCGGCCGCCCACCTCGGCGTGCGGGTCGAGCCGGTACGCCTGCAGGCGATCGCCGTCGTCGGATTGCTCGCATCAAGTGCCGTTGCGGCCACGGGAATGATCGCCTTCGTGGGTTTGCTCGTGCCGCACATCATGCGCATCGTGCTGGGGCCGCGGCATCGTCATCTGTTGTGGACCGCCGCCCTGCTCGGTGCGAGTGTCACATTGCTCGCCGACCTTGCAGCGCGCACGCTGCTGTCACCCGCCGAACTACCGCTCGGCGTCGTCACGGCGCTGATTGGCGCGCCGTTCTTTTTGTTGCTGCTCCGCAGCACCCGGCGCAGCCAGGGTGGCTGGGCATGAGCCCGCTGCACGCGACCAGTGAGACTGGGTGCACATGACCACCGCACTCGTCGCCCGCCAGATCGGTGTGCTGCGCAACAACGTTGCGTTACTCACGGGTGTGGACCTCACCGTGCAATCGGGCGAGTTTGTCGCAGTGCTTGGCCCTAACGGTGCCGGCAAGTCGACGCTGCTCGGTGCACTTGCCGGCGACTTTGCGTTGCATTCCGGCGAGGTCACGATAGACGGCCGCGGCCTCGACACGCTGTCTCCGCGCGAACTCGCTCGCGTACGGGCGGTGCTCCCCCAGCAAATTCTCATTTCGTTCCCATTCACCGTGCGTGAAGTCGTGGCGATGGGTCGCAACCCGTGGCTCGACTCTTCTGATGACGCAAAGATCGATGCCGCAATGCGTCGACTCGATGTCGATGCCCTACGAGACCGCACGTATCAAACGCTGTCGGTCGGCGAACAAGCGCGCGTTTCGATGGCCCGCGTGCTCGCCCAAGACACACCGCTGTTGCTGCTCGATGAGCCCACCGCCGTGCTCGATATCGGGCAGCAAGAGCGTTTCTTGGCGGTGGCGCGCGCATTGGTGGATGAGGGTCGCGGCGTGGTAGCGGTGTTGCACGACCTCAATGTCGCCATGCGGTTTGCCACACGTGTCGTCGTGCTACACGAAGGCAAGTGTGTAGCAAGCGGAGCCCCGCAGGATGTGCTCACACCCGCGTTGCTGAGCAACGTGTACCACCAGAAGATTCGAGTCGACAACACGAGTGACGGTCGCACCGTCATCATGCCCGACCATCGCGACTAGCGCGCAGCCTGTATCGCGCGTCGCACGTATCGCTCGTCTAGTGCGCAGCCTCCAACGCCGCCATCCGGCGGAACTGCTCCACCACATCGGGGCTCTGGTGCTTCGGATCGCGTGAGCGATACACCGTGTCGACGTTGACGCACACGCGACCGAACTCCCCCCAGCCGCTGAAGTTTCCGAGCGCAATATCGCGTGCTGCATCAAATGCGTCCATCCCGGCGTCCTGCCGCGCTGAAGCCTCCGTCAAGATGAACGACAGATAGTCACGTACTTGCGCCACACCGGCGTTGTCGGTGACCGGCCCGTGACCAGGCACGACCACGTCGGCGCCGAGTGCGACAATCAAATCGCACGCGGCAATCCAATTCTCAAGTGGTCCTGCCCACACGATCGGAGTGCCGTTGATGAAGAGAATGTCGCCCGTGTACACCACCTTGGCGTCGGGAACATGCACGATGACGTCGCCGTTCGTATGGGCGGGCCCCACCTCGATGAGTTCCACCACGCGACCAGCGACATCGACGTCGAGGCGACCTTCGAATGTGCGGGTGGGCGGGGTCAGGGTGATGCCGTCAAAATCAAAATCACCGAAGAAACGTCGGAACAACTCCCCCACTTCTCCAGGTGCCTTGTTGAGTGCCGCCAGCATGGCGGGCGGAACGTGTTGCATTTCTTCCGCCGCTGACTTCGACGCGATGATCTCCGCGTTTGCAACTCGTTCATTGCCATAGCAATGGTCGCCGTTGGCGTGCGTGTTCACCACGGTGGTAACTGGCGCCGCACGTGTGAGCGGCGACATCGACGCCAACATTGCGTCGGTGAGTTTCAAGTCGAACAGCGTGTCGACCAACAGCGACCTACCGTCACCGACGATCAATCCGGCGTTGCTGTAACCCCAACCACCATCAGGTTGCAGATAGGCGTGACATCCCTCAGCAACTTCGTGGACTCCAAGCCGGTAGTCGAACACGTGGTCAGTGTACGCTCGCGATATGTCCGACCTCGTGCTGGATTCTCTGCGACGCCGGATGCGAGCGATTTTCTCCCTCTACGAAGATGCCACGGCGACGATGAACCTCTCGCATGTGAACTACCAGGAGCGTGATGGCGTGCTGCCGATTGCCTTCAGCCTCTTTCACATCATCAACATGATTGATGCATCCCTCATGCTGTTGAACGGAAAGCCACCACTTTGGAACGACGAGTGGGCTGCGCGAGTGAGCCCCGCCATCAAAGATCATGGCAAGCACCGCACGGTGGAAGAAATGGTGCACCAACAGATTGGCGACTACGACGCGTTCAAGCACTACATGACGGAGGTCTTTGCGCGCGTGGAATCGTGGCTCGGCGAACTCTCGCCAGCCGACCTTGACCGCGTGATTTTTACCCGGCCTTACCCGCCGCAAATTGCTTCGACGTACTCAGCGCGCGTGGGCGGGCCGGCCGGCATTACCGTGCTCGACGGCCTTGAGTGCTGGATCTACCAGCATGCACTGCGGCACATGGGAGAAATCGAATACGCGCGCCACTTGGCGGGACTGCGCGGTATGACGTCGTAAGCAGCGCGGAGGCGTTACGCCACCGTCACGCGACTGACACCGAGCATGCTGCACCAATAGAAATCCCGCTGCCAGCCGCACGCCGGAAACACCACCGACTGAATCGGCGACCCGGTTTCGACACGGCACGTTTCTTTACCAGTGGTGATATCGCGCACCACCACCTGCTCGATTCCGCGCTCGGCATCATGGTGCGCGCTCACGAACTCACCCGACTGTGGGTACAGCAGCATGTGCGAACCATGGTTCTGCTCGCATGACCACACCCGAGTGACGCTGCGCTCGTCGTACGAAAACCCGGCGAGGATGCCATTGCCGCTGTCGAAACCGACCACCA
>VGBY01000050.1 GCA_016870295.1 Actinomycetota bacterium | reverse complement strand
GAGTTCGTCGTCGAGGTGCCGTGGACCGCATTCCGCCGCTGGAATCCTGCTCGCCGTGCGTGGCGAGTCGACGGCGGGAAGTGGGAGGTGCTCGTCGCGGCGTCGAGCGCGGATGTTCGATCGACACTCATCGTCGAGATCGACGAATGCGTATCGGCCCCTTCGCGCGGCTCGGGTCAACCACCTTCCCGCCCTGGGTGATTTCCACCACGCCCCGTGCGACCAGACGGCGGGCAGCCATGCGCGCCGGCTCCATCAAGGTTTGCCAGTTCTCGCCATCCACTCGTCGTGCCGCCTCCGATGGACAGATCGATGCGTCGCGTGCACGCTTGTCGAGCAGTGCGAGTATCGCGGTTTCGAGCGCCTCGTCGGTGGTCGTCGTGCGTGCACGACGACAAGCGTCGGAGCAGTACTTCACTTGCTCCCAATTGTGCGCCCACTTTGATCGCCACTGCATCGTGCGCCCACATCGCGCGCATGTCTTCTCCGGCCGCTCAGCCATTGAGGCGCCAGATGGTGCCGCTGAGCAACAAGACGAAGATGTCGCCGTTCGCACGCACTACGGCGGTGGGTGCGTCGAGATCGACGAAGTGCAACTGCATCGTGGGGGACGGTGCATTGGTTGGCACCGACCACAGACGACCGCTGCAATAGTCGGCAAAGACGTAGCGGCCGCGCAGTGATCCGCTCGTTGCAACCGCACCGCCACTGACTGAACATCCATTCTCACCGTGCTCGTAGGCGAGATATGGGGGAGTGTGACGCGGGCTGGATTGGTCATCGTTGAATCGCATGTTGGCTTCGTAGGCACTCCAGCCGAAGTCAACGACATCGACCGGCGCGGATACGTCGGCCGCCCCACCACCGGTGGCGTTGCCGAACGCCTCGCCCACACGCCGTGAAACATCGTCAAGCACGCTGACTTCTTCCCACTTGTTCTGCCCGACATCGGCCAACCACAAACGATCTTTGAACAAGTCGATACGCCACGGGTTGCGCAGTCCTTTGGCGAGCATCCGCACCGTGCCGTCACGCGGGTCGACACGCAGAACCTTACCCAACATCGACTTGTCGTCGAGCGACAGTCGCTGCGGATCATCAGCCGAGCCTCCATCGCCCATTGGCACGAGCAACATTCCACTCGGTTCGACGACGATGTCACCGGCGTTGTGGTTACGGAATGGTTGCTCGATCACGAGCAGCGAGCGAAGCGTCGACCGATCGAACTGTCCGTCAGTGTTCACGCGTAGAGATGCGATGGTGTTGTGGCCGTCAAGATTGGTGTAGTTCACGTAGGCGGTAGCACCATCGTTGGAGAAGGCGAGACCGAGCAAACCCCGCTCACCATTGCCATCGGTGAGATCAGAGATGTTGAGCGCGGGCTCGCCATTGAACGCACCATTCACGAATTGCCAGACTGTTCCGACACGCGACACGAAGTAGATGGCGTCATCGCCCGGTCGAGCCGCCACGTCGACGGGTTGCTCGAGCGAGCCGACCTCAACGAGTGAGAGCGATGCGAATTCAGCGGCGCCCGAAGCGACGGGTTGCACGGTCCCGGGTCGTGCTCCGACGTCTACGGCCTCGGGTGCGAAGTCGTCGTTGGCCGACGGTGATGGCGCGTCGGCTTGTTGCGGACGGCATGCGACGAGAGTGCCGAGCACGACCACGAGCGCTAACGATGCGCGTCGCACGTCAGGTCCGCGCCGAGTCGAGCCCCTCAAGCAATGTGTTCCAACCGAGCACTGCGCACTTGATGCGCACGGGGTATTTCACCACACCCTGCAGCGCCTCGATGTCGCCGAGGCGAATGTCGGCGGGGACTTTGCCGTCGTCTTCCTCGATGGTCATCAGTTGTTTGAAGCGTTTGGCGACTGCACGAACGTCGGCGACCGACTTGCCCTTTACCGCAATCGTCATCATCGACGCCGAAGCCTGACTGATTGAGCAGCCATGCCCGCTAAAGCGCACGTCGCGTACGACACCGTCGGCAATATCGAGGAAGATACGAATCTCATCACCGCACAACGGGTTGGCACCCTCGGTGCAGGTGGCAGGCGGGGGGAGCTCACCTTTGTTACGTGGGGTGCGGTAGTGATCGAGGATGACTTCGCGGTAGAGATCTTCGAGATTGCTCATCGCACACGGTCGCTTTTCATGGTGAGAGTAAAGCCGTTCCTGACCTAAAAAATACTGCTTACATCGTCGAGTGCCTCGACAAGGGCATCGACATCGGATTCGTTGGAGTAGAGATACATGCTCGCCCGGGCCGTGGCGTTCGCGCCGATCAGACGCATGAGTGGTTTGGCACAGTGGTGCCCTGCGCGCACATACACGTTGTGTTGGTCGAGCACCTGGCTGACATCGTGGGGGTGCACGCCACGGAAGGCAAACGAGAATGTCGCGCCGCGCATCTCAGGGTTGACGGGGCCGTGGATCGTGATGTCGTTGCCGTAACGAGCGGTGAGCGCGTGATACGCGTAGTTGGTCAATTCCATTTCGTGACGGCGCACTTCGTTCATGCCGATACCTTGCAGAAAATCAACTGCCGTACCGAGACCAACCACTTCCACGATGGGCGGCGTGCCGGCCTCGAACTTGTGCGGCAGCTCCGCACATGTGAAGTCGTCGAGGCGTACCTCGCTGATCATTCCGCCGCCACCAAGGAACGGAGGCATCGAATCGAGCAAATCTTCGCGAGCCCACAGAACACCGACGCCCGTGGGGCCGCACATCTTGTGGCTGGAGAATGCGAGCATGTCGGCATTCCATTGCTGCACATCGGTGGCCATGTGCGGCACCGACTGACAACCATCGACGATCGCGATGGCACCGGCGGCGTGAGCCGCAGCGCAGAGCTCACGGGTGGGGTTGATGGTGCCGAGCACGTTCGACATTGAGGTGAATGCAAACGCCTTGGCGCCGCGCAACAACTGGTCGAGCGAGGAGAGGTCGAGTTGGAAGTCGCTCGTCAGTGGCACCCAACGAATCTCGAACCCCTTCTCTTTCGCCAGCATCTGCCACGGCACGATGTTGGCGTGATGCTCCATGTGGGTGAGCACGACGGCGTCACCCGGCTGGAGATTCGCGCGACCCCACGACTGGGCGGCCAGGTTCAACGATTCTGTGGCGTTCTTGGTGAACACCACTTCGCGCGAGGAGCGCGCATTGATGAACTTGGCCACCTTCGTGCGCGCCGCTTCGTACACATCCGAGGCCTCCGTCGCGAGCGAGTATGAGCTGCGTCCAATCGGCGAGTATGACTCACGCATGAAGGAAGACATCGCGTTGATGACGCACTCCGGCTTGTGCGACGTGTTTGCGCTATCGAGGTAGTGGATCGGTTTGCCGGCCACCATGCGGCTGAGCAACGCGAACTCCCGGCGAACGGCGGCGACGTCGAGAGTCATACGCGCTCGCTACGGAACGAGTCGTAGCCCGACTTCTCGAGTCGCTCCGCCAATTCCATGCCGCCGGTCGCGACGATACGCCCGTCAACCAGCACGTGCACGAAGTCGGGCTTCACTTCGTCGAGCAAACGCTGGTAGTGAGTGATGAGCACGATGCTGAGCTGCGGGCGCGCGGCGCGCACCTCGCGAATGCCCTTGGCGACGATCCGCAACGCATCGATGTCGAGCCCCGAATCGGTCTCATCGAGGATCGCGAGGTCGGGTTCAAGCATCGCCATTTGCATGATCTCGTTGCGCTTCTTCTCGCCACCGGAGAAACCTTGGTTGAGATGACGATCGACGAACTTGGAGTCCATGCCGAGACGCTTCATCCAATCCATCGCGGCGAGACGCAACTCGAGAATCGAGAGATCGATGCCTTTGCGCGCCGAGAGCGCCTGCCGGAGGAACTGCAACACCGAAACACCGGAGATCTCCTGCGGATACTGAAAACCAAGGAAGATGCCGCGTTTGGCTCGCTCGGTGGTCGAGACATCGGAGATGTCGTCACCCTTGTAGACGACTGTGCCGCTCGTTACCTCATAGGCGGGAGAGGCGAGCAGGGTGTTGGCCAACGTCGACTTGCCGGATCCGTTCGGCCCCATGATGGCGTGAACTTCGCCTTCGCGAACGGTGAGCGAGAAACCACGCAAAATGTCGTTGTCGCCCTCGACCGCTTTCGCGTGCAACTCGTGAACGCGCAGCAACTCGGGTGCGGTCGTGCTCACCCCCGCAACGCTATTCGCGACGGCCAATTTCCACTACGCCGATAGGGGAAATTCGCATGGTGCATTCGTCACCATCCGCGTGCCACCCACTCGTCGAGATACGGTCGCTCGGCGCCGATCGTGGTGTCGGTGCCGTGGCCGGGCAGCACGATGGTGTCGTCGGAGAAGGCAAAGAGCGAGTTGCCGATCGAAGAAATGATCGTGGTGAAGTCGCCGCCGTCGAACTTTGTCGCACCCGGCCCGCCCGGAAAGAGCGTGTCACCGGTGAACAGCAGTGGCGTGCCGGCAACATGAAAACAGATCGAGCCCTCGGTGTGTCCGGGCGTGTGCACGGCGTGCAAGCGCAGGCGACCTACTTCCACCACTTCTTTGTCGTCGAGGAACAGGTCGTATCCGACGTCCTTCAACCGTGGTGCATCGAGCGCGGTCACTGCCACCTCGTAACCAGCTTCGCGCAGCGCGGGCACGGCCTGAATGTGGTCCCAGTGGCCGTGGGTTTCCAGCACGCGCCGCACCCCGAGGGTGGTGCACAGGTCGAGCAACTTCTCGTGCTCGTTGGCGGCGTCAATCAACACCGCCTCGCCAGTGGCACGGCAGCGCACCACGAACACGTTGTTGTCGACCGGCCCGACCACCAGACGATGCACGTCCACATCGGAGTTCTGCCAATGGAGGGTGGTCATACCCCAATTCTCGCATCGGTCGCGGCCATGTATGAATGGCCTATCTGGCTGGGTTTCTCACGATGGCTGGGTCTCGCGGTGGGTGGATCGGCGACGGGTCGTACGGCGACGGGTGGCACGCTTTGGCGGACGGCTCCGATTGGCGGTTTTCGCCCTTCGTCCGACAGTATGTGGGGCATGAACTTTGCCTTTACCGAAGAACAAGAAGAACTCCGCAAGACGGTGCGCGCCTTCCTCGATTCGAAGTCGCCGGAAACCGCAGTGCGCGCGCAGATGGAAACCGAGCAGGGTTTCGACAAGGCGGTGTGGGATCAGATGGGTTCGCAGATGGGCCTCATGGGCCTGCACATCCCCGAGGAGTTCGGCGGGATGGGTTTTTCGTACGTTGAACTTGGCGTCGTGTTGGAAGAGATGGGTCGCGCCCTCGTGTGTGCGCCGTACTTCTCCACCGTGGTGCTCGCAGCAAACGCGTTGTTGCAGAGCGGTGACGACGCGGCAAAAAAGAAGTATCTGCCTGGCATCGCTGCTGGCGAGACCATCGCAACGCTCGCATCGACTGAACCGTCGGGCAAGTGGGATGAAGCGGGCATCACGATGACCGCCAAGGGCTCAGGTTCCAAGTTCACGCTCGACGGCACGAAGATGTTCGTGATCGACGGTCACACGGCGTCGTTGATCATCGTTGCCGCACGCACGGGTAAAGGTGTGTCGCTGTTTGCGGTCGACGGCAACGCCAAAGGACTCACCCGCACCGCGCTGTCGACAATGGACCAGACCCGCAAGCAAGCCAAGCTCGAATTCAAGGGCGTCGAAGGCGAACTGATCGGCGCCGAGGGCAAGGGTTGGGAAGTGCTGAGCAAGGTGTTCGACCTTGCCGCCGTCGGACTTGCCGCCGAGCAAGTTGGTGGTGCACAGAAGGTGCTCGACATGGCGGTCGAATACGCCAAGGTGCGCGTGCAGTTCGGTCGCCCGATCGGCTCGTTCCAGGCGATCAAGCACAAGTGTGCCGACATGTTGCTCGAGGTCGAGTCGGCGAAGTCGGCGGCGTACTACGGCATGTGGTGCGCCAGCGAAATGAACGATGAACTTGCCTCGGTGGCATCGCTGTCCAAGGCGTACTGTTCGGAGGCGTACTTCCACGCCGCGGCAGAAAACATCCAGATTCACGGCGGTATCGGTTTCACCTGGGAACACCCGGCGCACCTGTACTTCAAGCGTGCAAAGTCGAGCGAGTTGATGTTCGGCGACCCCGCGTACCACCGCGAGCAACTCGCCCAGCGCATCGGCATCTAACCGCTCGACTGCGAACGCAGCGACATCGGCTCAGTCCGTGAGCGCCGTCACCATCGCATTCCTCGTCGCTTCGGCGGCGATCGTATTCGGCATCGCGGCCGTGGCCATCGGTCGCGAAGCGCGCCGCCTAGATGCTGTTGCGCCGCGGGCGGTCTATGAGTTGGAGGATGCCGTCACATTCGTCGCGGCACGATTGCCGGCGTCGTCGCAGGCGCGGCTGACTTTCGACGAGGTCCGGGAGTTACTCGTCGTGCACATGCGATGGCTGCACGCCAAGGGCTTGCAACCGCGTGATGTGATCGATCGGCGCCAAGACATCGACGCCGAACTCGTGGTGAACGAAGAAACGCTTACTGCGTGGTTGCTCGGAGAGGCAGAACGGCTGGAAATTGACTTGCTCGATGATGTCGACGCCGTGCACGTGGTGCAGGCGCATCTCGCTTACTTCGATGAGATCGGTGCGGTCGGTCCCAAGGCCTCTTCATAACTTCGGTCGGTGTGGAAATCCGACCGCCACATGTTGATGTAGCGCTGCAGCCGCGGGTTGAAGTACGGGTCGTCATCAAGAATGTCACCCCAGCGGTGGCCAAGCTTTCCCACCTCGGCTTCGATGCGTAATGCCACGCGAGTCTTGGATTCGAAGTGATAAAAACTCGCGTACGGCGTGAAGATCACTTTGCGACCGGCCTGCTGCACTTTCAGGGCGAAGTCAATGTCGTTCCAGTTACCCGGGAACTGCGTGCTCAGACCACCGACCTCGTCGAACACTTGGCGCGAGGTGAGCAGACACGCAGCAATCACACTTGATGCCTCGCGCTGCACGCGCACATAGTTGTGCGAACCGCGAGTGTCGGCGGGCTTCAAGCGGTACATGTCGGTGGGGTCGGGGCTGAAGATGTGGCCCGCGCTCTGAATGGTGCCGTCTTCGAAGTAGAGGATTGGCCCGACGATGCCGACGTTGGAGTCGGCGAAGAAGGCGAGCATCGTCTCGATTGCGTCAGGAGTGATGATCTCGGTGTCGTCGTTCAACAGCAAGATGTACTCGCCACTCGAGTGCGCGACCCCGATGTTGTTCTTCACGGCGAAATTGAACGCCTGGTCGTAATCCACGATCATCAGCCGGTCGCCACCGAGTCGCGACAGTTC
>VGBY01000049.1 GCA_016870295.1 Actinomycetota bacterium | reverse complement strand
AAGTCGACATCAAGAGCCCGGAGAAGCCTGCAGCCGAAGCGTTGTTGCGCGCGGCGATTCTGGCGGAGTTGGCCAAGCAGCCGGCGTCGCAACCGGTGATGTTGAAACTCACGATTCCGACGACGGCGAATTTCTACGCCGAACTCATCAAGCACTCAAGCGTGTTGCGTGTCGTGGCGCTGTCAGGCGGCTACTCGCGCGTAGATGCGAATCGCATGCTGAGCGAAAACCACGGCATGATCGCCAGTTTCTCGCGCGCTCTGAGCGAGGGCTTGTCCGCCCAGCAGAGTGAGGCTGATTTTGATGGCATGCTTGATTCCACCATCGCCGGCATCTACGCAGCATCACTCACCTGAGGTCTCGTCGTGCGCATGCTCTTGCCGCAGGCGCGGGACATCACGGTTGCTGAGGCGTACGACGTCTCGTCGCGGCGTCGCGTCGGCGGTCGCCCGTGGATCGCAATGTGCATGATCTCGAGTGCGGACGGCGCGCTCACGCTCGACGGTAAGGCAGAGGCGTTGGGCAACGCCACCGACCGCGCGGCGTTTCTGCATCTGCATCGCAGTACCGATGCCGTGCTCGTCGGTGCCGCAACGGTGCGGGCCGGCGACGTGTATTCGCCCCTTGCCGCGGGTCGCAACTTGTACGTGGCGTCGGGGAGTGGCGACCTCGGCGCGCACGGCGCTTCGTTGCATGCTGCGGCCAACACCCATGTGGTGTCGGGTGATGTGACCGACTTCGTCACGGAGATCGTCGGTGACACCTGTCTGTTGGAGGGTGGAGCAGTGCTCAACGGTCAGATGCTCGCCGCGGGTCTCGTTGATGAGGTATTTCTCACGGTCGCCCCGCGGTTCGTGTCAGATGACGCAACCCGTATCGCCTTTGGTCCGCCGGCGTCTCGCGACACATGGAGCCTCACGCAGCTGTGCGTCGATGCCGAAGGCTTTCTCTTCGCGCGTTATCAGCGCCAGTTGGGTTGATGCCCAATCACGCCACGCGCGACACAGGTGGTCTCACGTTGCACCTTGACTGGTGCGGAGTTGTGTTCGGGCTGTCGACCCGCACGGTGCGGGTTGCCACTGAAGAAATCGTCTCCACGCAGCAGATGACCGCGGCCGAGGCTCGACAACTGTTGCGATGGCGCGTCGCAGGCACCGCGCTGCCGGCATGGTGGTTGAAGGGCTGGTTTCTCCTGGGCTGGTTCAGTCGCACGACCCGTGACGGTCGCTGGGCCTGGGTGTGGATCACGCCAACCTGCAACGTTCTCGCCACTGAGACAACGCGCCGTCGCCGCTCGCTCATCATCGTGCCAAGCGACTGGTTCGTCAGTGGTGGCGCATCCGTACCGAAAGGCACGTGACGCAGCCTTCCAACTTCTCATACTCGGAGATATCGACGCACACCACGCGATAGCCGAGCGAGCGCAACACTTCGGCACTGCGCGGCGCATCGGCGGCCATCAACACCGTTGTGTCGTCGAGAATCACCACGTGCGCACCAGACTCCTCGGGCATCGCAAGGTATTTCGGGAAGATCGAAGTGTCGTCGACCGCAGCATCCCAACCGATGATCGTGCCGTCGGGCAGGGCAGTGATGGCCGACTTGAGATGCAGCACCTTGGTGACCGGCACGGTGACGACGGTGGCGCCGAGTGGTTGCACGATGCGTGCCAACTGCTCGATGCCCTCCGCGTTCGTACGCCCGCCAAGCCCGACATACACCGTCGTGCCCACCTTCAGCACGTCGCCGCCGTCGAGCGCCGCGGGCCCAACGACGCGCTCGACTCGGCAACCGAAGTTGCGAATCGTTGTTTCAACGGCGGCAGTCTCTGGCTTGCGAGCGTCGTTGCCCGGTCGGGTGATGATCGCAACATCGCGATACATCACCGCTGTGTCTTCGATGAACACGCTGTCGGGTGCCGACTCGAGCGACGGAACTTCGCGCACCACCCAACCCTGCGACTTCAGTGAGGTGACATAGGCATTCCACTGCACGTAAGCCAGCGACACATCCACCGGCTGACGATCGATATGGGTGACGATGCCTTCGGCCAGTCGCGAGCTAGGCCGCCGCACGAGTGCAATCGTCACGACGTCAGCGTAAGTGGTTTGCCGCCGCAGGCTGGCCGTGCGCAGAAGATGGAGCGGGTGACGGGAATCGAACCCGCATAGCCAGCTTGGAAGGCTGGAACTCTAGCCATTGAGCTACACCCGCGTGAGCGAATTCTACCGTTTTTGAGTGTCTTAGATTTCCACGAGTCGTTCAAAGACAAATTCATGCTTGAGAAACGATGTCTCGCGCTCGTGTCCCGGCACCGGTGGGTTCAGTGGAGACATCTGCATGAGCCGCCAACCATCACGCAGTGCATCGACACCCGTCCCGTAGGGAGGGTCAGCGGTCAACTGCGGCCCAGCCCCCGACGAGCCGTCAAAGAACGACCAGCCCAACACGTGGCCCTCCAGCGACGAACTTGCCAGCCAGAGCATCAGCACTTGTTGGCGTGTGCTCATTGTGGTGCGAGTGCCGCGCGTCGCTCGGTACGTGTGAGGTACCAATCGACGTCGAAGCGCTGGTCGCCGGTGAGGTAGCGCCACAGGCGTGCGCGCTGCACTGTTTCCAGTCTGTGCACCGCGGGCTCATACCAGCGCTCGAAACGCCGCAACTCGGCCGCTACCAACCCCGGCTCGGTCCGGGCAAACATATGATCATCAGCACGATTTCGTTCGGCGAGGTCGCTTGTATCCCATAAACGCACTTGGGGAACCGTGGGATTGAGGCGCAGTTTTCCCATCACGCGATCGCGACTGCCATGGTTGGGTGCACCGGCGTGCCAGAGCCCTTGATGGAAAATCACCACGGTGCCCGCGGGACCCGCGAAATATTCTTCGCCGGCGAGGTGCTGGTATCGCGACACATCATCCATGTTCACTCGTCGCAGATGGCTGCCTGGCACGAAGCGTGTGCCACCCTCACGCGGTGCCACATCATGCGGAAACCAGAACAACTGAATGTCGAAGGCCAGACCTTCATCCACGATCGCATCGCAGTGCAAGCCCTGGGCATGTAGATCTCCTGCTGTTTTGATGTGTACAAAGTGATGATCTACCACTGGGTTCGCTCCGACGAGGGAAGCGATAGCACCGCTGATGGCGGGCACCCGCACCATGCGACCAAAAGGAGAGTCGGGAGCATAGGCAGTCTGTAGCGGAGTTCCAGAGCGGGGGAGCGGTGATTCGTCATCGGACGTGTGATGAACATCTCGCTGTTGTTTCGCTGACGCACCACGAAACTCGTCGAGCCACGCACGAAAAAGCCCGGGCAGCTCCTCAATTGCCTGACGATTCACGTCGTCGGGGACAACGGCTTCAAGTCGCAGGAAACCCCGCGCCACAAACGACGCCATCTGATCGGTGGTGAGAAGATTCGGTGTCACCATCTCCGTCTGTCTCCCGCGCACTGAAAGGTTAGCGCTGCATGCTCTTGATCTCGAGGAACTCCTCGAAGCCGTATTCGCCGTATTCGCGACCGTTACCCGACTGTTTGTAGCCACCGAAGGGCGCGTTCGGATTGAACGAACCGCCGTTGACCTCCACTTGTCCGGTGCGCATCCGACGAGCAACTGCAGTGGCCTTGTCTTTGTCGGCCATCCACACGCCGCCGGCCAAGCCGTAGTCGGTGGAGTTGGCGATGCGTACCGCATCGTCGATGTCGTTGTAAGCGATGATGCTGAGCACCGGTCCGAAGATCTCCTCACGGGCGATCGTCATGTCGGTGGTGACGGCGGAGAACACCGTCGGTTGCACGTAGTAGCCCTTCGTGACACCCTCCGGAACACCGACGCCGCCAACGAGCAGCTTCGCACCTTCGTCGATGCCCTTTTGTATGTAACTGTTCACGCGATCACGCTGTGCTGCCGATGCAAGCGGTCCAAGCGCCGTGCCCTCGGCGAAGGGGTCGCCAACTTTCGTCGCGGCAGCAGCGGCAGTTGCGTGCTTCTCTGCCTCTTCGAGGCGCGACTTGGGAACCAGCATTCGCGTGAGTGCCGAACATGTTTGACCACTGTTCAAGAATGCTTTACCAACACCAGACATCACTGCTTTGGCGAACGTGGCCTCGTCGAGATCGTCGCCAATGATGTTGGCCGACTTGCCACCCAACTCAAGTGCCACACGCTTCACGCGTTCGGCGCCGACCTGCATCACGCGTTTGCCTGCACGGGTGCTGCCGGTGAACGACACCATGTCGATCAGCGGATGCGCAGCAATCGCCTCGCCAACCACCGGGCCAACGCCCGTCACCATGTTAAATACGCCAGCGGGCAGATCGACCTCGGCGATAATTTCGGCGAGCATGAAGGCGTCGAGCGGTGCGACTTCGCTGGGCTTGAGCACCACGGTGCAACCCGCCGCCATTGCGAACGCGACCTTTGCGGCAATCTGGTGCAGCGGATAGTTCCACGGTGTGATGCAGCCAACCACGCCGATTGGTTCGCGTACGACGAGTGAGTTACCGACTTCCTTTTCATACGAATATTTCTCGGCGATTACTGCCGCCTGCTTGAACGAGTTGATCGGCAGTCCGACCTGCACGAGTTGGCTGAGAAACTTCGTCATTCCGGTTTCACGCGAGATGGCGGTTGCAATCTCGTCCATGCGTGCCGCAAGGCCGTCGCCGATTCGCGACATGTACTTGGCGCGTTCCTGCACATCGAGTGCCGCCCACGCTTCGAATGCCGCGTGTGCCGCCTTGGCCGCCGTGTCAACGTCGGCTGCGGTTCCTGCTGGAATCGTCGCCATCACCGACTCGTCGGTGGAGTCAAAGACCTTAATCGTGTCCTTGCTCGTCGATGCAGTCCACTTGCCGTTCACATAAATCTTGTCGTATTGGGTCATGCGTACATACTGCCAGTAGTTGCGCTAGGTACCCTTGGTCGTGGATAGAGATTCCCTCAACCGGAAAGGTGTTTCGTAATGCTCCGTAAGTCGCTGATGTTGTTTGGTCTGCTCTTCGTTACTGCCTGCGGGGGTGATGAAGCTTCGCAAGGCTCTGCCGAGAACTGCGCGGTCGCAGGCCCCGTCGAGGGTCGTGCCTTGCGAATCGTCACGACCGTGGCCCCAATCACCAGCTTGGTGGCACAGGTGGTGGGCGACTCGGGGGCGGAGATCGTAGGTCTCGTGCCGGAGGGCACCAATTCGCACACCTTCGAACCGCCACCCAGTGCCGCCGAAGTTCTTGAGTCAGCCGACGTGGTGTTTATGAATGGTCTCGTCTTGGAAGAGCCAACCAAGGATCTGGCTGCTGCCAACGCCAGCAGCACCGCAACGATCTGTGAACTTGGCACGGCGATCTTGCCTGAGAGTGAGTGGCTCTACGACTTCTCGTTTCCGAAAGAAGGTGGAAAGCCCAACCCGCACTTGTGGACCAACCCACCGATGGCGAAGTCGTATGCAGAGATAATTCGTGATGTGTTGACGAAAATCGATCCCGTCAATGCGAGCACGTATGCGGCGAACTTTGATCTTCTCGCAGACGCAATCGACCGACTCGACGATGCAATGCGACAGGCGACGGAAACGATCTCGGCCGAGCGACGGCTATTGCTTACCTATCACGACGCTTACGCCTATTTTGCGAAGCACTACGACTGGACCGTCGTTGGTGCAATTCAGCCATCGTCGTTCGACGAGCCGACACCGAAAGACATAGCCGAACTCATTGAACAGGTGCGCGTACGAAATGTGCCGGCGGTATTCGGCAGCGAAGTGTTCCCATCGTCGGTTCTCGAGCAGATCGGCAAAGAAACTGGCGCTCGCTACATCGACGTGTTGCGTGATGACGATCTGCCCGGCGCGCCAGGCGAACCAGCCCACTCATGGCAAGGCTTGATGCGCTTCAACTTCGTCACGATGGTCGAAGCCCTTGGCGGCAAGGCCGACGCTCTTAAGTCGCTAGATCTCGTGCCAGCGGTGAGGGACACTGCGTTCTATCCGCAATGATCAACATCACGATGGAGCCATTCATTCGTTGCGACGCATTGAGCGTCTCGTACGGCTCGAGTTACGCATTGGAGAACGTCACCTTCCACGTGCGTCGCGGTGAGTTCATCGGCATCGTTGGTCCGTCTGGTTCCGGAAAGACATCGCTCCTGCGCGCAATCACCGGTTCAGTTCCTGCGGCACGCGGCAGTGTCGAGGTGCAGTCAGGCACACGTATCGGATACGTGCCGCAGGTGGAATCCGTCGATTGGAATTTCCCGATCACCGTCGCAGAAGTATTGACGATGACGCGCACCCATCGCTTCTGGCCATCGATCACGTCGCACGAGCGAGTCGAGATGGCGAGCGTGCTCGCGAGCTTGGGGCTCGAGGGTCTTGAACACCGTCACATCCGCGAACTGAGTGGCGGTCAGCAACAACGCGTGTTCGTGGCGCGGGCGATGTTCAGCAAACCAGACGTGCTGTTGCTCGACGAGCCGACGTCGGGTGTGGACGTACGCACTCGTCACGAGATTTTGCACCTTCTGCACGACCTGCACGACAGCGGCAGCACCATCGTGCTCACCACCCACGACCTGAATGGCTTGGCCAGCCACCTTCCGCGGCTGGTCTGCCTCAATCGCGAGGTAATCGCCGATGGCCCGCCCCGTGAGACGTTGATACCCGAAGTACTCGAGCGCACGTACGGCGCCTCGTTGCACGTGCTCGAACACGGCGGAATGCCAATCGTTCTCGATCACGACTATGAAGCAACGCAAGGCAGTCGCGCCGCGACCCACCGTTTGCGCAGTGCTCGCTGAGCCGGTTTGATGCAGGGCGAACAGACGGACTGGGACTCGTGATGTCGTACTTGGTCGCGGTCGATGTTTTGGCGCCGTATGCATTCAGTTTCTTCGGGCGCGGTTTGGTGGCCGCGACGCTCTCTGGTGCCTTGTGCGGGGTGCTTGGTGTCTACGTCGTGCTGCGCGGCATGAGCTACATCGGGCATGGTTTGTCACACGCCGTGTTCGGTGGGGCAGCCGCATCCGCCGTGATGTCGGTGAATTTCTTCGTCGGCGCGGGGGTCTGGGGAGTGATATCGGGAGTCTTGATTGGTCGCATCGCTCGCCGAAAGATCCTCGGTGCCGATGCAGCGATCGGCATCGTCACTACGGCAAGTTTCGCCGGGGGCATCGCACTGCTGAATCGTTACGGCCAGGCGCGCAAGAGCATCGAGGCCGTGCTGTTCGGCAGTGTGCTCGGGGTTTCGTGGGGCGACGTGCTCGCCATCTTCATCGTTTCATTGTTGGTCGGTGTGGTGTTGCTCGTGTCGTATCGCGCGTTTCTCTTCGCCACGTTCGACCCGCAAGTTGCGGCGGT
>VGBY01000048.1 GCA_016870295.1 Actinomycetota bacterium | reverse complement strand
CGCTCGGCAAAGTCGAGGTCATCCGTGGCGACCGACGCAACGAGCGAGCCGTTGGATGCGTTCATCGCGCTGAGGAATTCCGCTTCCGTATCCACGACGACGATGGAGTCAATCGGCCCGAACGGCTCGGCGTGGTGCAACGACCAGGCCGACGGTGGTTCGAGCACGCACGCTGGTGCCACATAGGCAGAAGTGTCTTGGCCGGCGATGAATCGCCCGCGCGACAGGTTGGCGTGCAACAACGGAATCCCGCCGGTGCTGATTGCCTCCTCGAACTGCGCGACGAGGTTCTCCGCCTTCGACCGCTGAATCACCGGGCCGAAATCAAGATCGGGCAATTGATCATCGTCGTTTTCCACCGCGCACGGATGCCCAAATTTCAGCGACGCCACCGCGGGGTAGTACATCTCGAGAAAATCGGGCAGCAGTCGGCGCTGCACCACATACCGCGGGTACGCCGTGCAGCGCTGCTTGGCATAGGCAAAACCCTTCTTCACGTGCCCGCCAAGGTCTTTCCACTGCGAGAAGTTCCAGACACCCCAGGCGTTGAGACCCTCCTGCTCGAGCACGTGGCGCTTGCGCAGGTCGGCGAGACGTGTTGCCACCTTGCGGCCGTTGGTGCGACCACCGACGAACACCAATGCGCCGAGTTCGGGTGTGCTGATCAGTGCCTCGCTGAGTTCGGCACCACTGCCCGACACCAGCGTTGCGGGAAGACCGGCGCGGGCCATCATCGCATGCGCGAGCGTGAGCGCATGAAAGCCGCCTTGCGTCGGCGTCTTTGCCACCACCGCGTTACCGGCCAACAATTGCACCAGCTCGGCATGCACAAGCACGCTGAGCGGATAGTTCCACGACGCAATGTTCGACACCGGACCTTCGAGCGGAACACGGTCAGCCAACTGTCGCTCAATCTGCGTGAGATACCACTCGACACCGTCAAGACAGCGGTCGATGTCGTCGCAGGCAAGTTTCCACGGTTTGCCGATTTCCCACATCAGCAAGCCAGCGACGATGTCGCGTTGTTCGCGTAGCAGTGAGACTGCCTTCTTCACGCGCGACATGCGTTCGTCGAGTGGCACTTTCGACCACTCCTTGTCTTGCTTCACTGCCAATGACATGGCCCGATGTGCTTCGGCTGAGGTGATCACCGGTGCGCCAACGATGTGTGAGCCGTCAACGGGCACCGTATGCGGGCGTGTGGTGCCACCGCTCACCCACTCACCGCCGATCAAGTTGCGCAACGCCTGCGCTTCAAACGCCTCGGGTGCGGCTGCGCGAGCCCGTGCGTGGAAGTCGGCCCACGCCGAACCCGGCTTTACATGCAACGCCATCAATTACACGCTAAGGCTGTTGGGCACCTCTACGCGTGGTCCTGCCCCGATGTTTCCGTGACGATGGTTGGTGATGGCGATGCTTTGTTCCTTCAGCCAGCGCGGGGCTTCTACCCCACCGTTAATCGCAAGGGCGCGACGATCAAGCGAGATACCGAGTTCGACCAACAGTGCCACCACCTCATGCGGCACGGTTACAGAACTCAACCATCGCACGCGTTCGATGGTCTTCCGCATGATGATGTTCCGTAGCTCGGTCACGTTGATCTCGCTGGCAGTCATCCAATGCACGGGTGTGGTCAAGAGTTGGCTCACATCATCAACGACACGACGAGTCGATGCCGAGACTGATTGATCTGCGACTACAACGACACCGTCGTACGGCACATATCGGCAATAGTTGCGCTCGGCGCGGAGACCCGCGACGTCCCGTGCGACGCTCCCGATTGATGTCCACCACGCTCGGGCGGAGTTGATGCAAACCTGAGCATCGGAATGCGTGTCGACGGCGGCCCAATTCATGAGCGTCTCCACATAGTGCACACCTCCTGCCTTTGCCGTCGGGCCGACACTGCTCTTGCGCCAACCCCCGAATGGTTGACGATTGACGACGGCACCCGTCGTCCCACGATTCACGTACAAATTGCCCGCTCGCACGTGCGCGATCCAGCGCTCACAGTCTTGCGCGTTGAGCGCGTGCACGCCTGCGGTCAGGCCGAATGCGACGGCGTTTTGCCACTCGATCGCAGTGTCAAGATCCGGTGCGCGCATCACCGCGAGCACGGGACCAAACCACTCGTTGTGATGCGACCACGAACCGGGTTGCACTCCGAGCCGCACTCCTGGTCGGTACAGGCGAGCATCGTCAAGAAGTTGTCGCGGCTGCACCAACCACGACTCGCCAACATCAAGGTGATGCAGTGCCCGCTCAAGCGCCTCACCCGGTGCGCGGATGAGCGGACCAACATTCGTCGACGGTTGATCGCCCCAGCCAACCTGCAGACTCTCGACGGCATCCCTCAACTGGCGCAGGAACGAAGAGTGATCGAATACCTCGGCATCAACGATGGCCAGGCTGGCAGCCGAGCACTTTTGGCCGGCATGACCAAACGCTGACTGCACGATGTCCTTCACCGCTGCATCAACATCGGCACTCGCAGTGACGACGATGGCATTCTTGCCGCTCGTCTCGGCAAGCAGCCGCATGTCGGGACGCCACTCCAGGAACACTCGTGCAGTGGAGTATCCGCCCGTCAACACCACGCAATCGACGCCTGTGTTGGTGACGAGACCACGACCCACCTCATCATCGTGGGTGCGCACAAAACGCAACACGTCATGTGGCACACCCGCCGCCCACAGTTGCTGCACGAGCCGTTGCGCGATTGCCACGGTTTCTGGCGCAGGTTTGAGAATCACCGAGTTGCCCGTCGCCAGCGCCGCACAGACGCCACCAGCCGGAATCGCGTAGGGAAAATTCCACGGGGGCACAACCAGCACCACACCAAGAGCCGACGCGGTCGGATCCGCGCACACGCGTTGGCCTTCCAACGCATAGAAGCGCGCAAAGTCAATTGCTTCGCTGACCTCTGGATCGGCCTCAGCGAACGTCTTGCCAGCCTCGCGCATCATCAGCGCGATGGTGTCGCGTCGTTCTTGCTGCATGATTCGCGCGGCAACCCGCAGAATCTGGGCGCGCTTGGTGGCACCTGCGGCAGCCCACTCAGCCTGTGCACGACGGGCCGTGGCCACATGGCCGCCGACCTCATTCGCTGTGGCCACATCGACCTGCGGAATCTGCATCGTCGCACCGAACGGCAACTCCGTGATGTTGGTCGGGTCTCCATCGCCCTGGTTTGCAAACCTCAACCGACCAAACTCGGCATCCGCATCAGTGCGCACGAGACCGTGTCGACGGCTCGTCGTCGAGATGGTTGCACTCTCACGCACGCTGGCGACGAATCGCAACTGTTGCTGGCGCCAAGCATCGTTACCCGGATGCATCGAGAATGAAGCGCGCAGATAATTCTCGGTTGACGTGTTCTCGTCGAGGCGCCGAACCAAGTAGGCAACTGCCGCCGGAAAGTCGTCCCGACTGGTCACTGGTGTATAAAGAATCACCGAGCCGGCTTCGCGGGCGAGCGCCAAAGCTTCGGCATTCGCCATGCCCTCGAGCATCTCAATGTCGATCTGACTGCTGACTCCGCGCCGCTTGGCGAGCGTCAATGCGAATGCCAAGTGGAACAAGTTGTGGCTGGCCACGCCCACACGAACGGCAACTGCATCTCGTTCGTTCACGACGCTGTCGAGCATCCGCACATAGCTCGCATCAACATCGGACTTTGTCGAATACGGTGCTGCGACCCAACCATGCAATTCCGCCTCGGTTGACTCCATGGCGAGGTTTGCCCCCTTCACGAGTCGCACCTTGATCACACCACCGCTGCGTGCATGGCGCGCACGCGCCCACGATGTGAGTCGCTGCAAGGCCTCATGTGCTTCTGGGAGATACGCCTGTAACACGATGCCGGCGGTGAGGCGCTCGAACTCCGGCTCATCGAGAATCGACATGAATGAGCGCAAAGTGATCTCCAAGTCGCGGTATTCCTCCATGTCGAGATTGACGAATGTGTTGCATCCCATGGCAGCGCGATACAACGGCCGCAGACGTTCGGCAATGCGATTGAGTGATCCGTCACGATCAACGGTTATCAACTGGGCGACGATCGCGGAGAGCTTGACCGACACGTAGTCAACGTCGGGTCGCGCAATCATCTCCATCACCGCCCGGTAGCGAGTGTCAGCTTCGTTATCACCGAGCACCGCTTCACCGAGCACATTGATATTGAGCCGAGCCCGATCATCGCGACGCCTTCGGATGTGCCGGGTGAGTCGCCGAGCATCGGCAGGAAGTATGATGCCATTTGCTCTCATCCGCACCGTTTGCGCGATCACGTTCATGACTGGTGCCGCTGCAAGCGCTGACGCGACCGCCAACAGACGCAGACCAACCGCATCAATCACACCGAGCCCCCGCGCGCGAGCGAGCTTCGCCGAACGCCGCAAGATCCGTGCAGCTTCACGCGATGACGGGGTTCGCATCACCTCATCGGCAAGCGCCATCGTGACGGCCAGACCATCGGGATCGTCGAGCAGTCGTGCGAAGCGCCTACGGGTGGCCGTGTCGCGTCGAGTGCGCAGATTCTCCGCCGTCGTCAACAACCGGCTGGCGAGTTGACAACTCTCGTCAATCACCTGATGAGTCACTTCTTCAGCGACCGCGTCCGTTGACACCCTCAAGCCACCGCCTGCTTTTCGGCGTGTTTAAGCGCATTGCGCAACATGCCGGGGAAGATGATCGCGTGAAATGGAATCAGCACCCACCAATACAGGCGACCCGCCAATCCGCGTGGTCGAAAGATGGCGCGCTGCACGACGTGCGTGCCAGCCGTGCTACTAGCTGTGCTGCTTGCCGTGCCGCCACTCGCCGACACGATGTTTGACAGCCGGAACTCCAACCACGCCTGGCCAGGAAGGCGCATCTCGGCCCGCAGCAGCAGCGTTTCTCCATCCTGCACATCGGCGATGCGCCAGAAGTCGAGTGAATCACCGACGCGCAGCACGTGCTGATCTCGACGACCACGGCGCATGCCGACACCACCAAAAACGGAATCGACGCGGCCACGTAGTCGCCACAACCATTCGAACCCGTACCACCCTGTCGTGCCGCCGAGTGACGAGAGCACTTTCCACACCTCGTCACGAGAGGCGACGGTGGTCTGCTGACGTTCATCGACGAACAGTGTTCCACCGGTCCACGCCGGGTCGGTGACGGCGACATCCCAAGCGACCCACGGTCGCGAGGCATCCGTCCAGCGGGTCGGTGCGTTCGTGCGCTCGATGGCACGCTTCACGGCTTGATCGAAGGTGAGCAACCCATCGACAGGGGCCGGCAGTGCATTCAGCACCGATTTGGAAGGGTCGACCACCACCTTGTTGATCAGCGAATCAATCAATGGTCGCGCGATCGACGCGGGTACGGGCGTAACGAGACCCACCCACATGCTTGACACACGCGGTGTAAGCAATGGCACCTTCATGATGAGACGACGTCGCAATCCGGCAATCTGCGCATAACGCGCCATCATCTCTCGATACGTGAGGGTTTCTGCACCACCGACGTCGAACACGCCGCGTACGCCATCGGCTGCACGCGCCGCCGCCACGAGAAAGTGCAGCATGTTGACGACGGCAATCGGCTGAGTCGGGTTGTCGACCCAACGTGGTGTGACCATCGCCGGCAGATGTTCCGTCAGGTAGCGCAGCATCTCAAACGACGCCGAGCCACTCCCGATGATGATGCCCGCGCGCAACTCGATGACGGGCACACCCGTACTGGCGAGCACCTTGCCCACAGAGCGACGCGACTCGAGGTGCTTACTGAGGTTGTCGTCGTTGGCGATACCACCGAGATACACGATGCGCCGCACCTCGGCCCGTGCGGCAGCCTCGGCAAACTTGCGGGCCATCGCAGCCTCGAGGTCGTCGAACTTCGCACCCGTACTGATTGAGTGCAATAGATAGAACGCGACATCGACGTCGCCAAGCGCAGTGTCGAGCGATGCATCATCGAGTGCATCGCCTTCCACCACATCGACGCGGTCGATCCACGCCGTGTTGCGCACCTTGGCAGCAGAGCGCACCAAAACCCGCACGGCGAACCCCTCATCGATCAGCAGCGGCGCGAGACGACCCCCGACATAGCCCGTTGCACCAGTCACCAGCACACGACGAACCGCGGTGGTGTTCACGCCTGCGACGCTAGGTGACCCATCGACACAGCATGGTGCGAAGGTACGCTCGTCACAATGACTGCGGCAACCGAAGGTATTCACGCCGAAGTTGGTCGGCGATTGCGGTTACGTGGCCTGGTTTACACGAGTGGTCGACGACAACTCATCGAAGCGTTGCTGGGTATCGGGAGGCCCGCAACCGTGCCCGAACTGCGCAAGCATCGGGGGCGTCTCACGCAGAGTTCGATCTACCGCAACCTCGGCGACCTCGAACAGGCAGGCATCGTGCGACGCGTGGCCGGCCACGATGATCACGCCCGCTACGAACTTGACGAGTACTTCATCGGGCATCATCATCACCTCATCTGCGTGAAGTGTGGTCGCGTGTCTGATTTCGTCGTGCCGCACGAGGCGGAGCGCACGCTCAACGCCACTCTAAAAAAGGCCGCCAAAGTCGGCAAGTTCCGTCTGACGGGTCACCGGCTCGACGCTCTCGGCGTGTGCGTAAGTTGCGCGTGAGTTGGGCTTGAGATGCGCATGAAGCCCTACGCCTACATCGCGGGACCACTCTTTGATGAAGGCGAGCGCTGGTTCATCGAAACGGTTGAGACCAGAGTCGCGGCACTCGGGTTCGACACATTCCTTCCTCATCGCGACAATCCCCCGAAGACGCCCGCGACCGTGCGAACGATCTTCGGCAATGACAAAGGGGCCATCGACCGCTGTGATGTGATCGTCGCCAACCTCAACGGCATCACCACCGACGATGGCACCGCGTGGGAACTTGGCTATGCGTTCGCGCGCGGCAAACATGGCGTTGGCATCTTCACCGACTGGCGCGCCAGGTTTCCGGCTGAAAACGAAGTGGTCAATCTGATGATGCAGTGCTCACTTGATGTGCTGGTGCGCTCGCTCGACGAGATGGATGCCGCACTCATCGCATGGAAGGCCTCGCGCTCGACGGCGTGAGCCAGGTTGCGTATCCAACGACTGCGTAATTCCATGAAACTCTCCGACGTGCGACTGCTCAGCTTCGACTGTTACGGCACGCTCATCGATTGGGAGTCCGGGATCACCGACGTAGTAACGCGACTGGCACGGCCACACGGGCTGCATCCGACGGAACAGCAGATTCTCTCGCTCTTTGCCTCGCACGAAACTCACGTGCAGGATGCCAACCCCACGTGGACATATCCGGTGATACTCGCCGAGACGTGGCGACGAATGGCCGAAAGCCTCGGGTTGCCATCACGCACGAGCCACCCCGAGCAATGTGAGCGTGACGCCCACACGTTCGCCTCCTCGGTGCCAACGTGGCCGGCGTTTCCCGACAGCCAC
>VGBY01000047.1 GCA_016870295.1 Actinomycetota bacterium | reverse complement strand
TCCGTGAGGTGGCGGCGGAGTTCGAACGCCCGGTGATGCTGTTTTCGGGCGGCAAAGACTCCGTCGTCATGCTGCACCTTGCCGCCCGGGCCTTTGCCCCAGCCAGGGTGCCCTTCCCCGTGATGCACATCGATACCGGGCACAACTTCCCCGAGGTCATCGAGTTTCGAGATCGTGCCGTGGCGTCACTCGACGTGCGTCTCATCGTTGGCTCGGTGCAGGCGTCCATCGACGCCGGCCGTGTGCAAGATGCAACTGGGCCACGTGCCAGCCGCAACCCCCTGCAAACCGTGACCCTGCTCGACTCGATTGCCGAGCACAAATTCGACGCCGTGTTCGGCGGGGCCCGCCGCGACGAAGAACGTGCGCGCGCCAAAGAACGCGTGTATTCATTCCGTGACTCGTTCGGGCAATGGGACCCCAAGACCCAGCGACCCGAACTGTGGGGCATCTACAACGGTCGTCACAAGCCGGGCGAGCACTTCCGCATCTTTCCGCTGTCGAACTGGACCGAACTCGACATCTGGCGTTTCGTCGAGCAGTACGACATCGAATTGCCCAGCATCTATTTCGCGCACCGTCGCCGGGTCTTTCGCCGCGACGGCATGTGGATGGCCGAGTCGCCGTTCTTGCAGCCCGACCCCGACGAGCAAATCACCGAACAGATGGTTCGCTTTCGCACCGTCGGCGATGCAACATGCACCGCCGCCATCGAATCCACTGCCACCACCATCGAACACGTCATTGCCGAAACCGCCGCCGCGCGTGTCACCGAGCGTGGTGCCACTCGTGCCGATGACCGAATCAGTGAAGCCGGCATGGAAGACCGCAAGAAGCAGGGCTACTTCTGATGGAGCGACTGCGCTTTGCCACGGTTGGTTCGGTTGATGACGGTAAGTCAACATTGATCGGTCGGTTGCTCTACGACTCCAAGAGCATCTTCGAAGACCAACTCGAGCACATCGAGAGCGTCAGCAAACGGCGTGGCACGGATTACGTCGACCTATCGCTGCTGACCGACGGTCTGCGAGCCGAGCGAGAGCAAGGCATCACCATCGATGTGGCCTACCGCTACTTCGCCACACCGAAGCGTTCATTCATCATCGCCGACTGCCCAGGACACATCCAGTACACCCGCAACATGATTACCGGGGCATCCAACGTCGACCTCGCAATCGTGCTCGTCGATGCACGCACTGGCATCGTGGAACAGACTCGTCGCCACAGTCTGCTCGCCTCATTGCTCGGCGTGCCCCACCTGGTGATTTGTGTAAACAAGATGGATCTCGTCGACTGGTCACCCGATGTGTTCAACCGCATTCGCGATGAGTTCGAGAACTTCGCATCGCGACTTTCTCTTCGCGATGTGACGTTCCTGCCAATAAGCGCACTGCTCGGCGACAATGTGGTGAGTCGATCGCCGAACCTCACCTGGTTCGAAGGCCCCACGTTGCTGCACCATCTGGAAAACGTGTACACCGCCAGCGACGACAACCGTGTTGATGCGCGATTCCCCGTGCAATACGTGATTCGCCCGCAGCGCGCCGAGCACCACGACTACCGCGGTTACTCAGGTCGTGTGGCTGGTGGCGTGTTCCGCGTCGGTGACGATGTGATGGTGCTGCCGTCAGGTCTCACCACCACGATCACTGGCATCGATACACCCGACGGTTCTGTTACCGAGGCCGGTCCTGGTCACGCGGTAACTCTGCTGCTCGCCGACGACCTGTCGATCGCCCGTGGCGACATGATTTGTCGACCAAACAATCGACCGCGTCAGTCCCAGGCACTCGAAGCCATGTTGTGCTGGATGGACGACGCGGCGCCGTTGCAACCCGATCGCATCTATTCGCTCAAGCACACCACCAAATCGGCGCGCGCGAAGATCACCAAAGTGTTGTACCGCTTGAACATCTCGACATTGCATCGCGAAGCCGACGTGACGAACCTGGCGTTGAACGAGATCGGCCGCGTCGAGTTGCACACCACCGCCCCGCTGTTCTTCGACGACTATCACGTGAATCGCACGACGGGGTCGTTCATCTTGGTCGATGAAAACAGCGGACAAACCTGCGCCGCAGGCATGCTGCTGTCGCCGCGCACATGATCACGCCGCCGCATTGCTGGTCACAACCGTGAGCCAGCCCGTCTGGCACGAGCCTGCGGTCGCCCGCGACCAACGCTGGGCCCACCATCGCCTACACGGCGCCACCGTGTGGCTGACGGGGCTCTCAGGCTCGGGCAAGTCGACCATCGCCGACGGTGTGGCACGCGACTTGCTCGACGCCTCGGTGATTGCGTACGTGCTCGACGCCGACAATCTGCGTCACGGGCTGAACTCGAATCTGGGTTACAGCGATACGGACCGCAGTGAGAACGTGCGCCGGGTCGGCGAGGTTGCGAGGCTGTTCGCCGACGCGGGCATCGTCACCATCGTGCCGATCATCAGCCCGTTCGCTGCCGACCGTGCCCGCGTGCGGGTGGCGCATGAAACGGCTGGTCTCGAGTTCATCGAGGTGCATGTTGCCACTTCGCTTGCTGAATGCGAACGTCGCGACACCAAAGGCCTGTACAAAAAGGTGCGGGCGGGCGAAATGCGCGGTGTCAGCGGGGTCGATGCTCCGTACGAACCGCCGACATCGCCCGATCTCGTGGTCGGTGCCACCGGCGAAAGCGTGACAGAATCAGTGCGTCGCGTGGTCGAGCAGTTGCGTCATTCAGGCGTGCTCGGTTCGCGCAACAGCTGAACGATGAGCACGACTCGATGAGTACCTTCCCGTCCGACAAGAGCCTGCTTGCCATCGGCGGGCTCACGCTCGTTGCCCCGTCACTGAAGATCATGTACACGCCCACCCCCAAGGTGGCCTGCAGCACGATCAAGCTCATGCTCGCCACCGCAGAAGGCACGCACCGCACCGACCTGATCGACAACATCACCAACCCGAGCGTTTCACGGCCGCAAACGATTCACGACCCGGTGATCAACGGACTACCCCGTCTGGTTGAGCTGTCCAAACGCGAGATCGACAACATCTTCACCTCACCCGACTGGCTGCGCGTGGCAGCGTTGCGCGACCCCGTGGCCCGTTCGTATTCGGCTTGGGAGAACCGCATTTTTCGCCGGGCGCCGGGCGAGACCGCGAAAGCGATTGAACTCTCCCGCGATGTGCTGGTCGACGGACGCATCGACATGGCCGGCAGTTTTGCGCTGTTCGCCAAGATGCTCGGCGAGCACACTGATGCCTTCACCATCGACCAACACTTCTTGCCGCAAGCCCACATCGTGCGCACCGATGTGATCAACTACGACATGTTGATCCGCGTCGACAAGAAGGGCGACATGGATCGCCTCGCACAAGTAATCAGCGAACGGTCTGGCAAGAACATCACCTCGTCGCGCTTGAACGAGGGCATGAAGGTGGATCTCTCGCGCATCTGCGATCAGCACACTGCCAACCGCCTGATGGCGACCTACCACATGGATTACGAGGCCTTCGGCTTCGAACGTCGCGAGTTTGCCCCGACGGTCGAACCGTATCTGTTGAGCGACACCGAGACGCAACTCGTCCACCAATTGCGCGGCGTGATGGAGCGCCTGCTCAGCGTGTCGCAGGCTGCCAGCAAACAAGCCGGTGCTCGCTACGGCTTTCGTCAGATTCGAAAGGCAGTGCAGCGACGTGCTTCGGGCGGCAAGCAACACGCCGACTACCGCGTGCTCGACATCTGACGCATGTCTGCCTTTCCGTCAGACACGTCGCTTACGGCAGTCACCCGCAAGACGTTGGTTGCACCGCGACTCAAAGTTCTCTACACGCCAACCACCAAGGTGGCGAGTACCACCATCAAATGGATGCTCGCCGAAGCCGAGGGTTCACTTGACACATCGGTGATCCCGAACTTGATGGCGGCAATCACCAACCGCAGCCAGACGATTCACAACCGGCAGGTAAGCGGGCTCGGCAAGCTGACGGAGTACTCAGAACGCGACGCTCGCGCGATGCTCGACTCTGAGGACTGGCTTCATATTGCAGCACTGCGCGACCCCGTGTCACGTGCGTATTCGGCGTGGGAGAACCGTGTGTTCATGCGTGCGAGCGGTCGAATTGTCGGCGGTTTCGAACTCACTCCGGATGTGCTCGTCGACGGGCGTATCAGTATGTCGGGGAGCTTCGCCCACTTTGCGGATGCGCTCGCGCAACACACCGACGCGTTCATGGGTGACCATCACTTCACGCCGCAGTCACACGTAGTACGCACCGATGCGGTGAAGTACGGGTTGGTGGTGCGCGTGGACGAGCCGGGCGGCATCGAACGCATCGCATCCGTACTATGCGACCGGTCGGGCAAGAACATCGCCCCGCAACGGCACAACGAGAGCATGGGCATCTCACTCGAGCGGGTGTGCGATCAACACACGGCAAACCGGCTCATGGCCACCTACGCAATGGACTACGAAGCGTTCGGATTCGCGCGGCGGCAGATGCCGGCTTGCATCGAGCCGTACGTGTTGAGTGACGCTGAAACGCAACTTGTCACCCTGGTGCGCCAGTCGGTTGAGCGCGTCGGCAGCGTGTCGCAGGCGGCACAACGTCGGATGTCCGCGCGCTACGGCGTTCGTCAGATTCGCAAGACCATCCTGCGCAAGGTGTCGTTCGGCAAGATGTACAACAGTCCTCGCAGCATGCACTGGTGACAATGGGTCGCCGATCGTCGAACGACTCCTCGACCGCACGCTCGTATCTCGACGAGTTTGCGCACCTGGCGCTCGTCTCACCTTCGTTGAAGGTGCTCTACGTGCCGACTCCCAAGGCTGCCTGCACCACGCTGAAGTTGCTGCTCGCCGAGGCGGCTGGTAGCCACCGCCCCGAGATGGCCGACCGTCTCGCGATCATGCACGTGTCGCGCGCACAGACGATTCACCATCCTGCGGTGCACGGGTTGAATCGATTCGTCGACCTTTCGACGCGCCAGCAACGCGAGGTTCTCGGCGCTGACGACTGGTTGCGCATCGCCAGCCTGCGCGACCCGGTGTCGCGCGCCTACAGCGCCTGGGAGAACCGCATCTTCATGCGTGCACATCGTCGAACCAGGGAGATCATCGCCTTGGCCCATGATGTGTCAACGAACGGACGTCTCGACATTGCAGCGTCGTTCGCCCACTTCACGCAGGTTCTGTTGGCCAACGAGCCAACTTTCATGGTCGACCATCACTTTTGGCCGCAGTCACGCGTGGTGCAAACCAATCACGTGCAATTCACGTCACTCGTCCGCGTTGACCAACCAGGCGAGATTGATGCGTTCGCCCGACTGTTGAGCGAACGCTCGGGCAGGAGCCTGGCCGCCTTGCGACTCAATGAGGGGCTCGGCGTCAAGCTCGACCGCGTGTGCGACCGGGCGACCGCCGATCGCGTAATGGCCGTGTACCGAAACGACTACGAGCGGTTCGGGTTCGCCCGACGCCAGTGGCCGACATCAGTCGAGCCGCTGTTGCTCAGCGACACCGAGATGCGACTGGTCGCTGCTTATCGCGGCGCGTTTGAGCGCGGGATCAGCGTTGCGCGCGAGTCGCAGCGTCGCACCGGTGCCCGATACGGTGTGTCGCAGATGCGACGCGCACTCGGCGGCCTCTTCGATCGTTCGCCAATCGACCCGAAAGAGATTCAGTAATGAGCGCGGTACGAATCGGCATCGTGACCGTCAGCGATCGTGCGTCGGCTGGCGTGTACGAAGACAAGGGCGGCCCCGCAATCAGGGAGTTCCTCACCGCACATCTCACCAGCCCGTGGGAGGCCGTCGGGCGCGTCATCAGCGACGATGTTTCCACCATTGCCCGCACGCTGCGTGACCTGGCCGACCTCGAGCACTGTTGCCTCATCGTCACCACCGGCGGCACAGGCCCGGCACCTCGCGACGTGACACCAGAGGCCACTGAGCAAGTCTGCGACAAGATGATGCCGGGGTTCGGCGAGTTGATGCGTGCCGTCTCGCTCAAGGTGGTGCCGACAGCGATTCTCTCGCGCCAGACTGCAGGCATCCGCAGTTCGTCGCTGATCGTGAATCTTCCCGGCAAGCCATCATCGATCGCTGACTGTTTGACGGCGGTGCTGCCGGCGATTCCGTATTGCGTCGACTTGATTGGTGGCGGGCGATTGGAAGTGGGTGGCGGACTCAGCGCGTTTCGCCCAAAAGGCGCCTAAAGCACTGTGCAAGTTGCGCACCACGTAGCGGGTAGCGCAGCGTGAAGCGAATATCGCAGCGTTGCGCGACTACAACTTCGTGGGGTTCGGCGCGTCGCCGTAGACGGCTTTGGGGTCGAACACTTTCTCGGTGATCGTGAAAGTCAAGTCGAGCGGTTCGTTGGCATCCGGAGCAATCGGCACACTGCGATAAAAGCACGAGCGGTATCCGACGTGGCAACTCGCACCACCCTGCACATCGACGCGCAACCAGACGGAGTCTTGGTCGTCATCAATCAGAATCTCGCGCACCTTTTGCACGAGACCACTCGTCGCACCTTTGTGCCACAACTGCTGGCGGCTACGGCTGTAGTAGACCGCCTCACCCAACTCAATCGTCTTTGCGAACGCCTCAGCGTTCATGTTCGCCACCATGAGCACTTCACCGCTGTCGTAGTCCGTCGTCACCACCGGGATGAGACCGTCCTTGTCGAATTTGGGGGCAAGCACGCGACCTTCTTCGACTTCCTCCACACTGGTGCGGGCGGCGTACCAACGATGTGCGGGCGCTGTCACGCCATTCAGGCTACGAGCCGAGTTGGGCGCGACGTGCCGACGACGATCAGCCGAGTTTCACCCAACCACCGACGAGCCCGCTCATGAACCCACCGTCCACCTGCACATCGCTGGCGTTCAGCCATTGCAGCACCGGATCAGAGACGAACAGCAACACTCGCGCGATGTCGTCGACGGTGGCGTCGCGCCCGGTTTCGCGTGTCACGAGATCGAGCAGTGGGCCAATCGACTCGCGGAAGTCCTTCAGTATCGGCGTACGCACCGGCCCCGGGCTGACGGAGTTGACGCGTACCCCGTGCTCGCGCAGATACTTGCCGTGTTGCTTCGTGAGCACGACGACGCACTCCTTGGAGAAGTCGTAGGCCCGCTTGCCATCCATCGGGTGGTCCTTCACCCAGGCAACCCCTGTGTCGTAGTCGGGTGTCGCCAGTAGTCGCTGCACTTCATCGAGGTGCGCTTGCCATTGCGCACCGGCAATCGATGCAACATTCGTGACGGCTCCCCCGCTGCGCATGCGACCGATAAGTAACTCGGTGAGCATTCGCAACCCGAGCACGTTCACCCGCATGGTGACTTCGGGGTCAGCGGTGCCCGGCACACCCGCAATGTTCAGCAACACGTCGATCTCGCCGCTGATCGCCCTTGCTGCAGTCGCAATCGTGTGCGGCTTCGTCATATCGACGGACACGAATTGCGCGACGCTCAATTGCACGGGGTTGCGATCGAGCGCGATGACATGCGCACCAGC
>VGBY01000046.1 GCA_016870295.1 Actinomycetota bacterium | reverse complement strand
GCCGATGTGCTCGGCATACAACGCCACTGGCTTGTGCACGGCGAGCATGTCCAAGCCGATCTTCTCGGTGAGCCGCCACCGACTCGGCGAACACACCACGCCGGCGACGAAGGGAAGTTGTTCGCCGTCCGGCGTGTCAATTGAACGCAACACCGTGAGGTCGTCGGGCACGGCAAGCGCCGCATCAACGAGCGCATCAACACCGCGGCGTTCGGTGCTCTTGCCCACCCATGCCAACACGAGTTCAGCGGCTTCCTGCGCTACATCGTGGGCATCGTCGCGAAACGCCAGCACCGACTCACGACGTTGTGCCAACAACTCGCGCTTCATTGCAATGGTGGGTTCCCATTCGCCGTCGTACACGAACCAGTTGGCGAGATCGAGCGGCTTCACGCCCACTCGGTGACGAAATGAATCTCCGATCAGCTGCGGGATGATGTCATCATGCGGAATCCTCCCGACATGCGCGGGCTCTCTCGGCGCCGTGTCGAACGGCGTGAAGGGATTTTGGTGCGCGACGAATGAGGTCACTGGCGCGCGAGGATTGGCGTTACTTGGGTGGCATGCGAATGCCACCATCGACGCGGATGGTCTCGGCATTCATGTAGCTGTTCGTGATGCACTCCACCACCATCGAGGCCAACTCGTCAGACGAGCCGAGCCGCTGCGGGAAGAGCACACCCTTCTGGAGATTTGCCTTGAACGCTTCGCTCGCATCGCCCTTGCCATAGATCGGTGTGTCAATCAAGCCTGGTGCGACGGTGTTGACGCGCACCCCAACCGCTGCGAGGTCGCGTGCGACGGGCAAGGTCATGCCGACGACACCACCCTTTGATGCGGAGTACGACGCCTGACCGATCTGGCCGTCGAATGCAGCGACAGAAGCAATGTTCACGATCGCGCCGCGCTCGCCGTGGGCAAGTGGTTCGTTGCGGCTCATCGCCGTTGCAACCACGCGAATGCAATCGAACGTGCCAATGAGGTTGATGGCGATCACTTTCTTGAACGCATCCAAGTTGGCCGCCGACTCGAGCGTGCCGTCCTTGCCGACGGTGCGTTGCGCCCAACCGATGCCCGCCGAGTTGACGAGTGCGCGAATCGGCCCCATCGACTTGGCCATCTCGACGGCGTTCACGATGTCCTGGGTGTTCGTGACATCGACCTTGCAGAATGCGCCGCCAATCTCCTTGGCGAGTTCTTCACCCTTGTCGGCCTGCAGGTCGGCAATGACGACCTTGGCGCCCTTCTTGGCGAGCATGCGGGCTGCCGCAGCGCCGATTCCGCTGGCTCCGCCGGTGACGATTGCGCTTGAGTTGGTGAGTTCCATGGCGGCGAACGCTAGCGCACGCGTTGGATGGCAGCCACAGCGAGAGCGTCGACAAGTTCGTTCATCGGCTCGCCAGTGTGACCACGCACCCAGCGGAACGTGACGTCACCGCGTTCACGCACGAGCGCGATGAGTGGTTCCCAGAGGTCGCGGTTGGCGATCGGTTGGCGTTGGCTGTTCCTCCATCCGCGGCGTAGCCAGCCCTCCCACCACACCTCATTGAAACACTTCACCACGTACTGACTGTCGGACACCACTTCAATCGGCCCGGGTTGTGCGCCGAGTTCGCGCAACGCGTTGAGCACCGCCAGCAATTCCATCCGCTGGTTGGTGGTCGATGGTTCGCCACCGCTGCCCTGCGGTTCGCCGCGTGGTGCGATTGCCCACGCCCAACCACCGGGCCCTGGGTTACCAGAACATGCACCGTCGGTGTACACCACGCGTAACTCCACCCCTGCATCCTTACCGATGGGTACGCGTCATCTCCGTCGGGGAACCTTCGCCGTTGCAGTCGTCAATTGTCGTGCGAGAATGGGCGCATGCTCTTTGACGGCTCGGTACATCAGTTACCCGACACCGACCCGACCGAGACGCAGGAGTGGCTCGACTCGCTCGACGCCGTCGTTGAAATGCAGGGCAAGACTCGCGCCCGCTACCTGATGTCGCGCCTGTTGGAGAGGGCGCGCGAAACCCAGGTGAGTTTCCCCGCCACCGTGTCGACACCGTACATGAACACGATTCCCGCCGAACATGAACCGTGGTTCCCGGGTGACGAACATCTTGAGCGTCGCATCCGCGCATACATCCGCTGGAATGCGGCGATCATGGTCGTGCGCGCCAACGCCAATGCCGAGGGCATCGGCGGACACCTGTCGACATTCGCGTCGTCGGCATCGCTCTACGAAGTTGGCTTCAATCACTTTTTCCGCGGCAAAGACAACGGCAAAGCCGGCGACCATGTGTACTTCCAAGGTCACGCTGCGCCCGGTGTGTACGCACGGGCGTTTCTCGAGCGACGACTCGAGGCCGACGACCTCGATCACTTTCGTCGCGAGATCGGCCGCGGTGGTCGCGGACTGTCGTCGTATCCGCATCCGCGACTGATGCCGGAGTTCTGGGAGTTCCCCACCGTGTCGATGGGTCTTGGTCCCATCACCGCGTTGTACCACGCACGATTCAACCGCTACCTCACGAATCGCAAGTTGGACGACACCACCGATAGTCGAGTGTGGGCATTTCTCGGCGATGGAGAATGCGACGAACCTGAATCACTCGGGGCGCTGTCGCTCGCGGCGCGCGAACATCTCGACAACCTCGTGTTCGTCGTCAACTGCAACCTGCAGCGTCTCGACGGGCCGGTGCGCGGCAACGGCAAGATCATCCAAGAACTCGAGGCGGTGTTCCGTGGCGCAGGTTGGAACGTCGTCAAGGTGATCTGGGGCTCGAAGTGGGACGAGTTGCTCGCGCGCGATGTGAGCGGGGCGCTCCTCAACAAGATGAACACCACCGTCGACGGCGAGTTTCAGCGGTACACCGTTGAAGACGGCAACTACATTCGTGAGAACTTCTTCGGCCCCGACCCCCGCTTGCGCGAGATGGTGTCGCACCTCACCGATGCCGACCTGCAGGCTCTCCCCCGCGGTGGCCACGACTATCGCAAGGTGTATGCCGCATTCAAGGCGGCTGCCGACAACCTCGGCTCGGGTCGTCCGACGGCAATTCTCTGCAAGACGGTGAAGGGTTGGACCCTCGGACCAGAGATCGAAGGTCGCAACGCCACGCACCAGATAAAGAAGATGAACGTCGAACAGTTGCGCGTCTTGCGCGACCGTCTGCATCTCAACGACGAGATTTCCGACGAGATGCTTGAGGGCGACGCGGCGCCGTACTACCGTCCGGCGGAAGATTCCGTCGAGTACCAGTACCTCGTCGAGCGTCGACGTGCGCTCGGCGGCTTCGTGCCCAAGCGCATCGGCACCGCCAAGCGTCGACTCACCCTGCCGAGCGACGACGCCTTCCGCGAGTTTGACGGTGGTAGTGGTCAACAGTCGGTGAGCACCACGATGGGTTTCACCCGCCTGCTGCGCAATCTGGCGCGCGACGCATCCTTCGGTGAGCGCGTCGTGCCGATCATCCCCGATGAAGCGCGCACCTTCGGCATGGATTCGCTGTTCCGCGAACTGAAGATCTACGCGTCACAAGGCCAGAAGTATGAGCCCGTCGACCACGACCTCCTGCTCTCGTACAGCGAGTCGACCTCCGGTCAAATTCTCGAAGAGGGCATCACCGAGGCGGGCAGTCTGGCCAGCTTCATCGCCGCCGGCACTGCGTACTCGACGCGCGGTGTGGAGATGGTGCCGTTCTACACGTTCTATTCGATGTTCGGCTTTCAGCGCGTCGGCGATCTCATCTGGCAGGCGGCCGACGCGCGCACGCGTGGCTTTCTCCTGGGCGCGACCGCTGGGCGCACGACACTGCTCGGTGAAGGGTTGCAACATCAAGACGGGCACTCACTCGTTTTGGCCAGCACCGTGCCACCGTGTCGCGCCTACGACCCGGCGTTCGCCTACGAAGTTGCCGCGATCGTGCGCAGCGGTCTGCACGAGATGTACGGCGAGGTTCCGAACGATGTCTTTTATTACGTGACGCTGTACAACGAGAACTACCCGATGCCGGCCCGCCCGGCCATCGCCGACCTCGATTCACAGATCATGCGTGGCTTGTACAGATGGGCTGACGGTGGCACGGCCAAGCATCGGGCAACGCTCGTCTTCTCCGGCTCGGCACACTCGGCAGTGCGTGCGGCGGCCGCCGAACTTGAGTCGCGCTGGGATGTCGCGTGTGATCTGTGGTCGGCAACCTCGTACAAGACTTTGCGCGAGAACGCACTCGATGTGGAACGTTGGAACCGCCTGCATCCCACCGCTGCGCCACGCCAAGCCGATGTCACGCGACTGCTCGACGACGGCAGCGGCCCGGTCGTGGCGGTCAGCGACTTCATGCGCATCGTGCCTGAACAGGTGGCCCGCTTCGTGCCGAGTCGCCTCTTCGTACCGCTCGGCACCGACGGATTCGGTCGCAGCGATACGCGCACCGCACTACGCCGCCACTTTGAGATCGACATGCCGCACGTGGTGGTTGCCACCTTGCACGCGCTCGCCCGCACCGGAGAAGTGAAGCCTGAGACCGTTGCCGATGCCATCGCGCACTACGGTGTCGACGCGGAGAGCCTCAACCCGCAGTATGCCTAAGACCACCAAGCGACGGCCATCGCGCAAGACTGCCCACACGACAGCGCGTCAAGCGACAGCGCGTCGAACAAAGCCGAGCCGCTCGAACACGAACCATCGCGACCTCTACGTCACCGGCATCACCGCAGCCGACCGTCTCTTGCGCCGCGACGGCAATGCGCTGCTCATCGGTATGTTGCTCGATCAGCAAGTGCCGATGGAGTGGGCGTTCACCGGCCCGTACACGCTGACGCAGCGGCTCGGGCAACTCGACCCGCGGCAGATTGCATCGCTGAGCCCCGATGACTTCGTCACGTTGTGTTGCGCAAAGCCGGCGATTCATCGGTTCCCGGCGTCGATGGCCAAGCGAATTCACGAATTGTGCGCGATCATCTCCGCCGACTACGCCAACGATGGTGCGAACATCTGGCGCGGGGTCACCGACGCCAAAGAGTTGTATCTGCGACTGCGCAGATTGCCGGGGTTCGGCGACGAGAAGGCCAAGATCTTCATCGCACTCTTGGCGAAACGATTTGCGGTTACGCCAGACGGTTGGCAACGAGTGGCCAAACCATTCGGTGATCATCGCATGCGTACCGTCGCCGACATCGACTCGCACGCAGCGCTCTTGAAGGTGCGGCGATTCAAGCAGCTTGAGAAGGCTCGCGACCGCGACAAACAGAGCCGCCCCCTGAAGAAGCGCTAGGCCGATGACCATCCTCATCACCGGCGGTGCCGGGTACATCGGTTCGCACACCGCGCGCTTGCTGCAGGAGATGGGGCGCGATGTCGTTGCGCTCGACACGTTGGAGCGCGGTTATCGCGACGCACTCGACGACATCGACCTCGTGGAGGGTGATATCGCGGACCCTCGCGTCGTCGGCAAGGTGTGCCGAAAGTACGACGTTGCGAGCGTCATCCACTTTGCGGCGTACAAGGCCGTCGGCGAATCGGTGAGCGAGCCACTGCGCTACTACAAGAACAACGTGTCGGGCTCGATCAGCCTGGTGGAGACACTGCTCGAACACGACGTGCGGCAGATCGTCTTTTCCTCTTCGGCGGCCGTCTACGGAACGCCCGACGGCTCCCCCGTCAACGAAGACGCGCCACTACGACCACAGAGCCCGTACGCGCAGAACAAGGCCGACGTCGAACATTTCCTTGCGTCGTGCGATCCACTCGGTTTGCGCTCGGTGAGTTTGCGATATTTCAACGCAGCAGGGGCTCACGAGTCCGGCGACATGGGTGAAGATTGGTCGGCGACCGCCAACCTCGTGCCTGTCGTGATGAAGGTGCTCTTCGGCATCGAGCCCATGCTCGAGATTTTCGGCGATGATTACCCGACTGCCGACGGCTCCTGCATTCGCGACTACGTGCATGTCGACGACCTGGCCGACGCCCACGTGAAGGCACTCGACTATCTGGCGAGTGGTGGCACGTCACTCGTTGCCAATGTGGGCACCGGTCAGGGCACGTCGGTGAAACAACTCATCGCCGTGACCGAATCAGTAACGGGTCGCCAACTCCCGCACCGCGTTGCAGGGCGACGACCAGGCGACCCCGCGGCGGTGTTCGCCGACCCGACGCTCATCCGTGCAGTGCTCGGCTGGCGCGCAACTCGCGACCTCCGCGAAATCATCTCAAGTGCGTATCGCTGGCACGAACGCCATCCGGATGGTTACGACCGCTGACGGTCGAGCCACCCGATCAACATCGCAATTGCCCGCGGGTCGTGTCGCAGGCGATGACCGCCACCTTGAATGATGTGCATCTCTGCGCTGCCATGCGCCTCTGCAATCGTGCGCGAATCACTCTCCGGCACGAGTTCGTCTTCGTCACCATGCATCAACAACAACGGTCGCGGTGCCAGACGGCGTGCTGATTCGACCGGGCGAAACCGTCGCAACTCGCGAGACCACTCGTCAAACTGCAGCGGAAACGTCGGCGTACGAACGGCGCCGATCTCCCGTGTGTGTTCGAGGAATTTGCGCGGCTGCTCGGCCCAGTCGTCGAAGTCGGCACGGGGGCCGAGCAGGGCACATCCACTGACTCGCGGATCATCCGCCGCCACACACAACCCGAGCGATGCGCCGGTGTTGGTGCCGAGTATCCATACCTGGGAGGGCTGCGCTTCTGCCACGAGATGATCGATGGCGCTGCGCACGTCCTCGATCCACCCCTGCAGCGAGAAGTCGCCCTCGCTGTTGCCGCATCCCCGAAACGTGAAGGTCATCCCCGCCCAACCCAACTCGTTGGCGATGCGATCAATCAACTCCGGGAACGAACTCGCCGAGTGTCGTGCGTCTTGCGGCCCAATCGGAAACCCGTGGCACAGCAGCACTGCCGGCCGCGCATCAGAACGCGCCAAACCATTGTTCAAATATCGCTGCAGCGTGTGCGAACCGCTGCGGAATGATCCGTTCACGCCGTGGCGAGCCGGTATCCGCGGTTGCGTGCCTCCGCCAGCGTGTCGGGCCCAAAACAGATGCCGGAGTTGGTGTTGACGATGTCGTCAATGACGGCGGCCTCATCCCACGCATCGATGTCGTACACCAATTGCGTGCGTTTGTCGCCGAGAAAGCGGGTGTGCTCGAAACGTCCGGGGCGCTGCACGCCACAAATCTAACCTAGGGTTCAGGTATGGCGACTGAAACCGTCGACTTCTACTTCGACACGATGTGCCCGTACGCGCACCAAACCGCGCTATGGATTCGCGAAGTGCAACGACTCACCGGGTTGCAGGTGAATTGGAAATTCTTCAGTCTGGAAGTCGTCAATCATGAGACCGGCAAGAAGATGCCGTGGGAGCGCGACATCGCGTACGGCTGGACTCCCCTGCGCATCGCGGCCTGGTTGCGACGCATCGACAACGAGTTGTGTGGTGCGTGGTATCTCGCTTCTGCCAATGCCCTGCATCTCGAGGCACATCGACCGTATGAAGAAGACACCGCGCGCGAATTGCTGGCGGCAATCGGCGCACCGCGCGACACATGGCGCGAAGCCTTGGCCGACTCGACGACCCACGACGACGTGCGACGCGATCACGAACATGC
>VGBY01000045.1 GCA_016870295.1 Actinomycetota bacterium | reverse complement strand
CCGGTGACTTCCGCTTCGGTTGCTACGAGTACTCGTGCATCGGGAAGGGCGAAGCCCTCGTGCAGGTTGCGCACCACGACGTGCACGGCACCCGGGGCGAAATCCGGTGCGGGAGCAACCGCGGGAGCAGCCGCGGTGGCCGCATGCAACACGGCCGGCACGCCGTGCGACGAGATTTCGGTGCGAACTCGCGTGGCCGACTCGATGGTGTCGTAGGCGAGAACCACGCGATAGTCGAGTTGCACGTACTCCAGCAGTCGCTGCGCAAGTGCTTCGCTGGTGATGGCGGGCGAGCCCCAGCGTGCGGCAACCACGTTCAGCGCACCATCGCTCGGGTCGCCCAGCCCCGGCGACGCGACCGAAAGCGCAATCGGCGTCGATGATCGCGCCAGCATCGAATCGACATCCGTATGCAGGCGCGGCATCGTGTCCGACACTTCGAACGACCACGTCGATGCCAGGGCTTGCGCAACCTCTCGTTCTTCTCGGGCAAGTTCTTTGGCGCGCGACCGCAGATACGCCGGGTCACAGACCACGATGGCCGAGCGCTCGGGCAAGACGTCGAGCAAGGTGTGCTCGGTGTCGACGAGCCACGCCAACCAGTTCTCCATACCGTCGAAACCGCTGCGTTGGGTGATGCGCTCCCACTGTTCGCGCCCCCACGGTTCGCTCACGGCAAGAGCTGTCGCGCGAGCGACAACCGCGTCATCGATCAACAACTCACGTGCCGGATAAATGGTCACCTCGTCGAGTTCGGCCGTGCTGCGCTGATCGTTCACCGAGAACGAGGTGACACGTTCTACGTCGTCACCCCATAGCTCGATGCGCACGGGGGAGTCATCGGTCGAACCGAAAACATCGACGATGGAACCGCGTTGGGCGAACTCGCCGCGATGCTCGGCAAGTTGTTCGCGCACATACCCCCACGCCACGAGCGTGGTGCTCAGTACGTCGACGTCGAGTGGCTCGCCACGACGAATGATGATGGGTTCAAAGGCGAGGCTGGCAGGGCTCAGTCGCTGCAACAACGCGCGAATCGGCGCAACGACGATGAGCGGAGCGCGATTGTTGCGCAGCCGTGCCACGACGCGCATTCGTTCGCCCATCGTTTCGACTGCAGGGCTGACACGTTCGAAGGGCAGCGTCTCCCATGCCGGAAACAAGGCGATCTCGGTTTCGCAGTAGGCGCGCAAATCGTCGCACAACACTCGCGCCTGTGTGTCGGTCGGTGTGGCAACGATGATGGTGTCGTTGGGTCGTGTGCGGGCAAGTGCAGCCACCAGGGGCGGGCGAATCTGATCGGCCCATGCGACGACGGCACCAGGCTCGAGGCCGACACCAAGTTCGCGGCCGAAGCTCGCCGCATGTGCGGCCAGAAACGCAAGCGAGGTCTCGGAAGGCACGGCTTTCATCGGGCCGCCGCTCAGCCGGCGTTCGTCTGCTGCATTGCGGTATCGGCGCCGTGCTTCAGGATGAGTTCCGTGGCATCAGCGGCACGCAGCACCGCATCGTCGAGCAGTGTGCGTTCCGAGACCGGCACTTTCGACAACACGTGTTCGCCACCGCGCTCTTTGCTCGGCGGCTTACCGACGCCGATGCGCACACGCACGAACTCCTGCGACTTCACGTGCTGGGTGATCGACCGCAGCCCGTTGTGGCCGGCGAGACCACCGCCCACCTTGACCCGCACCACGCCCGGCGGCAGATCAAGTTCGTCGTGCACCACGATGATGCGCTCAACATCGCTGATGTCGAAGCGCCGCGCAAGTGGGCCCACCGCCTGACCAGAGTTGTTCACGTACGTCATCGGCTTGGCGAGCAGATAGTGGATGAAGTCCGTGTGCACTTCGGCGAGCAAGCACTTGTCACGCGAAGCCTTCAGCGTGGCGCCGGCACGACGCGCCAACTCGTCGACGACTTCGAAGCCGACGTTGTGACGGCTGCGTTCGTATTCGCGTCCAGGGTTGCCGACACCGACGATCAGCGCAGAGAACGGTGTGCCACGACGCTCTGGTCGCTTCGAGCGACGCAGAAGTGCCATGACGGCTTACCGCATCGCGGCTTACTTCGAGGGCTTGCCGCCGGCGGCAGGCTTGCCACCTGCGGCCTTTGCAGCATCGCCCTCGGCAGGCGCAGCACCTTCCGCAGTTGCACCGTCGGCAGGAGCCGCACCTTCGGCGCCAGCTTCGCCTTCGGCGGCAGCAGCGGCGACCGGCGCAACTTCTTCCACCTTGGTGGTCACGACGGTGATCACGACGAACTCCGGATCGCCGACGACGGTGACGCCAGCAGGCATCTGCAGGTCGCCGAGTCGAACGACACTGTCCATCGTCATGTTGGTGACATCGACGACGATCTCGTTCGGGATGTTCGCAGCAGTTGCTCGCACATCGATGGAGCTGACGACCGGGTCGACGAGACCGCCCTCGGCGAGCACGGCCTTCGCGGTGCCCTTCACGTGCAGCGGCACATGCACGGTGATGGTTTCGGTCATGCTGATCTGCTGGAAGTCGACGTGGCGCACGATGCGCTTCACGGGGTCGCGCTGCACTTCTTTGACGATGGCCGGATACTTGTCGGCACCGACGTGCAGTTCGAGCACGGTGTTGAGACCGGCCGGACCAGAGAGCGCGACTCGAAGGTCTTTGCGATCGACGGTGACCGCGAGCGGCGTCATGCCGTGGCCGTACACGACGGCCGGAATCTGATCCTGGGAGAGCAAGCGGCGGGCGGCGGCGCTACCGAGCGCGCGTCCGACCTGTGTTTTTAGTGCGGTGGGCATTTCGTCAGTCTAAGGGCGAAGTTTTCGCCCGCGTCGGGTGCGCGCCGTACCTGTGTGGGTGGTGCACTGCCCGCGGTTAGGCGAGATTTTCGCCGCCGAAGAGCTCGCTGACGCTCGTCTCTTCGAACACCGCCGCGAGGGCGTCGGCGATGATCTTGGCCACCGACAGCACTTCGATGCGATCGATCCTCTTTTCTTTCGGCAGTGGGATGGTGTTGGTGAACACCACGCGACTGATCGCCGACTTCTTCAGGCGTTCAATGGCCGGGTCGGAGAGCACGCCGTGGGTGGCCATCGCCCACACCTCCTTTGCACCGCGGGCCATGAGCAGTTCGGCGGCCGATGTGATGGTGCCGGCGGTATCAATCATGTCGTCGGTGAGCACGCACAGACGCCCGTCCACATCGCCGATGACTTCCTTCGCGCTGGCGACATTGACCGTGTTCTTTTCGCGACGCTTGTAGACGAAGGCGACGTCGGCACTCATGTCGGCGAGGTGTTGGGCGAATCGTTCGGCGACTTTCACGCGACCCGTGTCGGGCGAGACGATGACCACGCCTTCACGCGCGTTTTCGCGCAGGTATTTCTCCAACACGGGCATCGCGGTGAGGTGATCAACCGGGCCTTCGAAGAAACCCTGAATCTGTCCACTGTGCAAGTCGACCGACACCATGCGCTTGGAGCCCGCGGCCTTGAACATGTCCGCCACCACGCGCGCCGTGATTGGTTCGCGCCCTGCCGCCTTGCGGTCTTGGCGCGCGTAGCCGTAGAACGGGCACACCGCCGTGACACGTTTGGCCGACGCGCGGTACGCAGCATCGATCATGATCAACTGCTCCATGATCGCATCGTTGATGCTGTACCCGTTGTGTCCGTAGTGCGACTGCATGATGAACACGTCGCCGCCGCGAATGCTGTCGCCGAAGCGCGGGCGAATCTCGCCGTTCGCAAACTCCACGATGTCGGCCTCACCGAGCGAAATGTTGAGGTGGCTCGCTACCTCACGCGCAAGTTCTGGATGGGCCCGACCGCTGTACAACACCATTCGTTTGGTGGTGACCTTGTCGATCGACTTGTTCATTGCGAGCCATCATAGAACGCACCGGTTCTGGCGCCCGATTCGACCTTGGTTCCCTCGGGCAAGAACGCATACGGCCCGACTTCGCATCCCTCGCCGACAACCGAATCTCTCGCCGTCGTCTGCTCGACGGTGCTGTTTGCACCGACTTCGGTGTTCGAAAGGCGCGCCGACGGACCGATGACACAACCGTCGCCAATCGTCGTGCGACCCTGCAGGATCACACCCGGAAACAGGGTGACATCGCGACCGATGTGCACCGTCACGTCGATGAAGGTCTGGCGCGGGTCGAGCATCGTGACGCCCGCCAACAACCACGCACGGTTAGTGCGGGCACGTAACTCGCGCTCGGCTAGCGCGAGTTGCCAGCGATCGTTCACTCCGGTGACTTCGACGGGGTCGGCCACCCTCGCACCGACGCGATGACCCACTGAGGTGAGCACTTCCACCACGTCGGTGAGGTAGTACTCCGACTGGGCGTTGTTGTTCTTGATGCGACGCAATGCCGGGCCGAGCAGTCCGCGCTTGAACGCGTAGATGCTGGTGTTCACTTCGTGGAGGGCACGCTCGGCGGGGGAGGCATCGCGCTCTTCAACGACGCGCAGCACTGCTCCGTCCTTGCCGCGCAACACCCGGCCGTATCCGTAGGGCTCGTCGAGTTCTGCAGTGAGCAGTGTGGCGGCATTCGATGACTGCTCGTGCTCGCCCACAAGTTGGGCGATGGTTTCGGCACGTAAGAGTGGTGTGTCACCTGGCATCACGATGACGGTGGATTCATCGTCGACATCGGCGTGCGTGACTCCGTCGCGATCGTCCAGGGCGGCGAGTCCGGCCATCGTTGCATCCCCGGTACCTCGTTGTCGCGCCTGAATCGCAAAGTCGACATGTGCCCAGTCGGGTGCGGCGAGTCGCACTTCATCGCTGACCCGCTCGGCACCGTGGCCGACGACCACCATCGTGCGCGCGGGGTCGACGGCCTCCAGCGAATGGATGACATGCAGCACCATCGGCCGTCCGCACATCACGTGCAGCGGCTTGGGTCGCTGCGACTTCATTCGGGTGCCGTGTCCGGCGGCCAGGATGATCGCAGCGGTGGTCATGGGCGTCGCCGCCGAGTCTGCCACTCAATGGTTCCGGGGAGAGGATTCGAACCCCTATAAACGGGACCAAAACCCGCTGTCCTGCCGTTGAACGACCCCGGAGAGAAGCTGGCGCGAAGTTGCACCAACTTTCAGGGTAGCGTCGTGGCTCGCATGGGATCACTCGTCAAGCGTCGCCGTAAGCGAATGCGCAAGAAGAAGCACAAGAAGATGCTTCGTCGCACTCGCCATCAACGCAACAGCAAGTAAGTCGGTCGAGCCGCACCGGCGGCTGCGCTTCTCGATGGTCGGTCGTTAGCGGCTGCGCGTCAGGATGACCGTCGCGTCACGCACTGCATCGGCAATGTCGTGCCGGCCGTGCAAGAACCATGTGGCCCCGCTGCCAGCCAACGTCGGCAGCACGCCGGCCGCCTCGCGAATTCGATCACGCCAGCGCACCAGCTCCGGGGCAACTGTCAGCGCGGCGGGCTCGAGATCGTTGCGCTCCCCGCGTTGCCGAGACGGCGCCAGCGCATCCCACGCCGCGTAGACCGCCGGAGTCGACACATGTAGCGGTGGAACCACGAGCGTGATGTCGAACGGTTCGTCAGCGCGCTGATGTGCAGCGAGCGGTGCAACCACTTCGCCGATGCCGCTCACGCGGGCGCGTTCACCGACGATGCAAAACGGAATGTCAGCGCCGAGCCGCGATGCCGCCACGAGATCGTTGACTCCAGCCCAGCGCAGCACTGCGGCCGCGTTTGACGAACCGCCACCCAGGCCGCCACCGTTCGGAATCTGCTTCTCGATGTGCACCGCGGCACTGCGACCCGCGAGTCGCAACGCTCGGGCAACGAGATTGTCATCGGTCGTGGGTACCCCAGCGGCAAACGGACCATCGACCGTGATGCCCGTACCGCGCGGGTCGATGTGCACCGTGTCGGCCAACGCGAGACTCACCATTTCTGCATCAATCAAGTGAAAGCCGTCGTCTCGTATGCCGACGATGCGCAGCGACAACGTGAGTTTGGCGTGCGCAGCAAGCGTTGCGGGGCCGTTCATGTCGGCGCTGAGCCTCTTTTGATAACCGCGAGCGTCAGCCGCGACCACTCGTCGAGCGACAGTTCTTCGGCCCGCGCCTCCGGGTTGACGCCAGCAACTACAAAGTCGGCAGCAATCACCACGCCGTCGAGGGCGCGACGCAACATCTTGCGGCGCGTTGCAAAGCCTTGTCGAACGATCGCGAACATCGGTGCAAACGGCGCAGGTACCGCCGGGTTCTCGCGCCGCGTGATTTCGACGAGAGATGACGCAACACGCGGCCGCGGTAGGAACACCGCAGCAGAAACTTCACCGACAACTCGGGCAGTGGCCCAGTAGTCGACCTTCACGCTCACCGCTCCGAATGCGTCATCACCGGGGCGTGCGGCGAAACGCTGCGCGACTTCCTTCTGCACCATCACCAACAATCGTCGCACCTTGGGCACCGTGTCGAGCAAGTCGGCAACGAGTGGGGTCGCCACGTTGTACGGCAGATTCGCAACGACGGTCCACGTGTCGGCGTCGTCAAGCAGTGCATGCCAGTCGAGTCGCATGGCGTCGTCGTGCACCACTCGCACATTGCGCTTGCCGGCCAGGTTCTCACGCAATACATCGACGAGCCCAGTGTCGATCTCCACCGCGGTGATCGACGCACCGGTTTCGGCGAGCGCCAGCGTGAGGGCACCTAGCCCCGCGCCAATCTCCACCACATGGTCGCCGTCGCCGACTCGAGCCAGCGACGCGATGCGACGCACGGTCTCTGGTTCGACGACGAAGTTCTGTCCGAAACTGCGGCGCGGCGCCAAGCCGTGGCGCGCCAGCAGCTCGGACGTTTGCGAGCGAGTGAGCGTCACCAGTTGATCGAAACCGGAATCGGCGCGTTCACCAAATCTGACAACTCGACGAACAGGCGAGTGTGCAACACCACGCTGATGTTGGCCGGCGTCGTTGGCATCATCACGTTGGAACACGCGATCGAACGACCGTTGTTGAGGTTCTTGATGACGAGTGTGGCACCGTAGGGCGCAATCGGTGCGTTGCACACCGTGTTGGGTGCCCCGTTGAAACTGCTGAATGTCGCCAGCCCGCTGACTCCGACGTTGTCGGCGCTCGGATAGGCGATCGCTGCCGTGCCGGTCGGTGCGATTCCTGCCGCACCTTCCAAGAACACCGGCGCCAGCGCGGCGGAGGTGCTCGTCACCTCTGTGCCGACCTCGACGCCGACGGCGGCGACTGAGGCAACTTCGGCCTGCGGTTCGCCTCGGGTGAAGAAGACGACGACGGGTACCACCACGAGCGTGAACAAGCCGACCAAAGTGATGCGACGGCGATCTTGCAGCGTGAGGAACACGAACTCGCCTCCTTGCGGACGATTTACGCTAGCGAGCGATACCCGGGAACGCCTCGTGTGCGTTGGCAATCGTGATTCGCGCGAGCTCGGCGACATCATCGCCGCGCACCTGCGCCAAACACTCACCGACCACTCGCACGAGTGCCGGCTCGTTTTCCTTGCCGCGATGGGGCACTGGTGCGAGCCACGGAGCGTCGGTCTCCGTCAACACCTTCTCTGCGGGGCAATACTTTGCGGCACGGCGAATATCGTCCGCCTTGTTGAACGTGACGATCCCCGAAAACGAGAGCCACGCACCACGCTTCACTGCTTCGCGGGCTTCGGCTTCGTCGCCGGTAAAGCAGTGGAAGATCACGCGCTCGGGCACACCCTCGC
>VGBY01000044.1 GCA_016870295.1 Actinomycetota bacterium | reverse complement strand
GCAACGGCTTGTGACGACATGTCGGCGATTACTTCGGGGCCGACGAATCCCGGTGTGAGCGACGGGTTGATGCCGACGATGTCGGCTTCGCGCGCGGCGATGCCGAGCATGCGCTTTCCGCCGGCGCCAATCAACACTGGTGGGCACGGCCGCTGAAGCGGCTTGGGCAAACCGTCGTATTCGGTGATGGTGTAGTGCGTGCCTTTGAACGAGAACTTGCCGTCGGCCATGCAGCCGCGAATCACCTTGAGACCTTCGACGAAGCGATCGATACGCACGCCGGGGGAGTCGTATTGCATTCCGGCTTGGTCGTAGTCGGTGCGCATCCATCCGGCACCAAGGCCGATGTCGACGCGGCCATCTGACAGCACGTCCATCGTCGCGAGTTCTTTGGCCAGCACCACCGGGTGTTTGTAGTCGTTGTCGAACACCAGCGCGCAGATACGCAGGTTCTTCGTGACGGTTGCAGCGACAGTCATCGCTGGCACGGGTGCGAGTTGATCGGTGAAATGATCGGGCATGGTGAGCACCGCGTAGCCGAGGTCTTCGGTGCGACGTGCGAGGTCGGCCCACGTTTTGCCTGACGGCGCGGTGGATGCTTGTACGCCGAATCTGAACGGACGTTTCGTGTGTGAAGTCACCCGCAGGAGAGTAGCAAGCGACGTTGTGAGCACTCGTGCCCGTGAGCCAGTGGCCCGCAAGTAGCGTTGGAGGCACGTGCGTCTAGCAATGTGGTCGTTGCGACTCGTCGTCGCCGTGCTTCTTTCATCGTTGCTCATCACCGCTTTGGTGGTGGGTATGGCTCCCCGTGTGTGGGGCATCCTGAACGCTCATGAAGAGACCGCAATCCCGCTGTATCAAGTCGGCGGTTTCACTGGCCTGGCCGAGCGAAGTGTGTTGTTCGACGACCAAGGTCGCCAGATCGGGGTGTTTCAGGCGGAGAATAGCCAGCAAACGTTGATCTCCGAGATCCCGCCACAGGTGGTGGACGCCTTGCTGGCAATCGAAGACCAGAACTTCCGCCAACATCGCGGCGTTGATTTGCGTGCGGTGGGCCGCCAAGTGATCTCGAACATCAACGACGGCGCCTCCGGAGGTGCGTCAACCATCACGCAACAAGTGGTGAAGAACGAATTACTCGCCACGTTGCCACGTGACGGCAGGTACAAGCTGCTGCAGATGCGTTATGCGATCTTGCTCGAGCGCGAATTGACCAAGGATCAGATCCTCGAGCGATGGTTCAACACCAACTTTTACGGTTACAACGCCTACGGCATCAAGGCGGCGGCTGAGGTGTACTTCGGCAAAGACGTGAAAGACCTTTCGATCGAAGAAGGCGCGTTCCTCGTCGGCCTGGTGCGGGCACCTTCGGCATACGACCCAATCAACAATCGCTCGTTGTCGCTGTCGCGTTTCGTTACCGCACTCACGCGAGTGCGCGACGAGGGCTACATCACGCTCACCGACGACGAAATCATCCGTCGCGCCGCACAATTCATGCCCACCGGTGTGCGCAGCCGACCCGACGAACCGGTTCAGCGCACCCACTTCACCGAATTGGTGAAGGATTACCTGCTCAACCAGACCACCATCCTGGGAATTACCTATCAGGAGCGGTACGCCAAGCTGTTCCGCGGCGGTCTGCGTATCTACACCACGCTCGACCGCGACGCGCAGGCATCGGCCGACGAGGCCGTGCAGTTATTGCCCGACAACAGCGTCAATGCGCAAGCAGCGCTCGTCACCATCGACAACGCCACCGGCGCGATTCGCGCGATGGTGGGCGGCAAACCGTTCAAGGCCGGGGAGAACGAAGTCAATCTCGCGATGCGCCGTCGTCAGACCGGCTCGAGCGTGAAGATGTTCATCCTCGCTGCGGCACTCGAGGCGGGTGTGGAGAGCGACGATCTCATCGACGGCAAGCTGCCGTGCCTCCTGCCGAACCCCGACAACCCGACCGAGCCTTTTGAAATCAAAGACGGTGTGAGCGAACCCGTTGGCCCGTTGCGTCGCATGACGTGGTTGTCCATCAACTGTGCCTATGCGAAGTTGTCGCAAATCGTGGGGCTCAACCGCGTGGTGGATCGCATCTATCAAATGTCGGCCAGCGAATGGCTGACGCCGGAGAAATACCCGGTGTACCCGTACGCCTCACTCGCCACTGGTGCGAACGAGTTGAGTGTGGTCGACATGGCGGCGGGTGCGCAGACCATCGCCAACCTAGGTGTTCACCACGAACCGTATTTGTTGGAGAAGATCCTCGAGCGTGACAACTCCACGCTCGTGTGGGAACGCGCAGTCAATGTAAACGGCACTGAGGCGCTCACCACGGCGACGGCGGCCAAGACGGTCGACATCATGCGCGGTGTGGTGCGCAGTGGCACCGCGCGACGCACGCCGCTTGCCGACGATCGCCCGGCTGGTGGCAAGACGGGCACACAAGCCAACAACACCAACGCGTGGTTCGTGGGCTTTACGCCGCAGTACTCCACCGTGGTGTGGGTAGGCGACCCGCGCGGGTACACGCCGATGCGCGGCGTGCCGGAGTTTCGCAATCAAATTGTTGGCACGTGGAAGTTCGCCCGCAACACGGTGACTGGCGCGACGTATCCCGCGCACATCTGGAAACTGCACATGGACAAGATTCATGAAGGTCTCGAGGTCACCGACTGGGGCACGAAACGCGATGATGAGGCATGGAAGTTGCTCGTTACACCGCAGCGTCCACTCGCACGTTTGTATCTGCCCGGCGTTGAGTGCGTCGCGCAGGTGATTTCCGGCGTTCCACCTGCGCCATCTACAACACTCGCGCCGGGCCGTACCACCACGACACTGCCCGCCGATCAAACCGTGCCCACCACGGCACCAGGCCCCGTGGTGGTGTCGGTGCTGCCGACGAGCACCACAATCGATCCGACCGAGAAGAACCCGTATGCGCCTGTGCCATCGATCCCGATTGTCGGGCACATTGTCTATGACTGCGACAAAGGCGTGCCAAGTTGGGCCCAGACGACTGTCGTGGGAGGCTGAGCGCCATGAACTTTCGCTCGTTGCTGCCGCTTCAGGCGATAGATCACCGGCTGTCTCAACTTGCGCACCGCAAAGCGCAACTGCCCGAACGAGCGAAGGCGGACGCCGCAAAGAAGGCGTTGGATTCCGCTCGTGCAGAAGAAAGGAAAATTATCAAGCGTGTGGGCGACATCACCGGTGAAGTGAACCGACTTGAAGTGCGCGGTAGAGAACTTGATGCCAAGAAAGCCAAGTATGAATCGCAGTTGAAGTCGGTGGTGGTGATGCGCGAGGTGGAGGCCCTGCAGCACGAGATATCGACGATCAACGCCGATCACTCGTCTCTCGATGATGCAGAACTCTTGTTGCTCGATGAGAACGAGCGGCTCGAGCAGGCTCTCGCAACACTGCAGGTCAGTGTTCCAACGCTCGAGTCGGCGGCCATCGACGCGGCTACTGCGCTCGCCTCGGCAATCTCCGCCGTCGATGCCGACATCGCCGCTGCTAACGATGAACGGTCGCGACTTGCTGCTGGTGTCGATGCCGAGTCGCTCGCGTTGTATGAGCAAGTTCGCTCCCGGACGTCGAGTGCTGCCGTTGCGGAAATTGTGAAGGGCTCGTGCGGGGGCTGCCACACGTCGATCTCACCGAAAGAGCAAGCTGAACTAAAGAAAGTCGCCGACAGCGCTGATGCACGCTGCCCGTACTGCAGTTGCTTGCTCGTGGTCTGAGCTGACTCGTGTTCTTCTGGTTTCTCGCCACTGCGATACTGACGATTGCGTGGGTGTTCAAAGACCCGCGGTTCGACTACCGACTGCTCGCCGTGGGTGCGGTGTTGCCCGACATCATCGACTGGCCGACTGGCTGGCGCGTGATGCATTCAGTAGTTACCAGCATCGTGTTGTTGGCATTGGTGATGTTGGTATCGCTCGGGCGCAAGCCGTATCGCAAACTCCTGCTTGGCTTACCGATTGGCATCTTTCTGCATCTGGTGTTTGACGGCGCGTTCGCTAAAACGGAGATGTTCTGGTGGCCAATCGGCGGTTGGGAGTTTTCGGCCGATGTGTTGCCAGTGGTTTCACGCGGCTGGTGGAATGTGCCGCTCGAGGTTGTTGGCGCCATCGCATTGTGGCGATGGTGGGGGCGACGGCGAGTCGATCTGTAAGCGGGATTCTGTACCGACGACCCTTGCGAATCGGCGGCGGTGACCATCCATCTTGGCGATCTACCCGAAGGTTGCCTTACGGCGAGCGGACCGCTCATCCCTTCTGTTCGATCTTGCTTCGAGTGCCGTGCCGCCGACCGACGTCGCCGCCGGTCGTGGTGCGCTCTTACCGCACCGTTTCACCCTTGCCTGATCGCAACCGAAGTTGCGCCATCGGCGGTGTGTTCTCTGTTGCACGGGATGTCAGGTTTCCCCGACCTGGCTCGCGCCAGCACTCTGTCCTTCGAAGTCCCGACTTTCCTCAACCGCGCGCTAAGCGCGCAACTGCGGTCACCCGACCGACTCGCCGTCGGATTCAAGGCTACGGCCGTTCGAGCAGTTCACGAACTGCCTTCGCCGAAATCGCTTGCTTCATTCGTGGCACCGAGAGCTCCGAACCCGTCGTATTCACGTTCGCGTGAGTATTCGCGGTGGACTGCCCGTGTGCTGGGTCGGGTCGAAGCGGGGCGGCCAGCAGTCGATGCAGTTGGTCGCAATCGACTGCGTTTGCGGCCCAGGGCGTATCCGACGAGGAAGACGAGCGTGATGACGATGATGAGTTCCATGCACTGACGGTAGGAAACGGGTCTCCCGTGGTCCGGCTGCGCTTAGGCGCAGGTGACGTAGTCGTAGGCGAGCGAGTTGAGGCTCGGAGTCTCCAGGTTCAGCGACGTGCGCGAGCCGTCTGGGTTTACTGGGCCGAGCGTGACGGGGATCGGCGTAAGCGGCCCGAATGCACCAGGCACCGTCGCAACATTGGGCTTGCCAGTCGCTTCATCGACGCTCGGCAGAACACCTGCGAGACCAGGGTTCAGTGCTTGCGCGAGGATTGCGGCATGGCGGGCCTCTTCTTGCCCGATCGTCATTGCTGCTTGGCGCAAGGCCTTGTCGGAGAGCATTGTCACAACTGACTGGTACGTCTGCGCGGCCAGATTTTCCAACGCGTGTGCGAGCACCACAACGTCGAGCGCTGGGGTTTCGTTCGCTTTGTCGGTAATCAAGCCGAGTGCAGGGGAGATGTAGATCTCCGAAAGTCGCGGATTGCCACAGGTGAAGGGCTTGCCACCCAACTTGGTGACGAGACCGTTGATTGCCTCAGCATGACCGCGGTGATCATCACGCAAGCGCTTGGCGATGTCGCCAGCTGCTGCAAACGAGCCGGTGAAGACACCAAGCCCGATTGCGGCCTCGTACGTTTCGATCGCGTTGTACTCCAACGATGCTGCGGTGCGAAGCAACACAATGTCGTTGACTTCGGCGTTCGGCAAGCCTTCGGACTCGGGCACCACGCCGACGGCGGTGATGTTCTTGCTCTCTTCGACACCGGCTTGCTTGCCACAGGCGGCGAGCACGAGACCTGCCGCACCGACACCGCCGAAACGCAACATCTGGCGTCGCGAGTAGCGATTCATGATGTGGCCTCCGGGGCGAGCGGCGCGGCTTCGTTGGTTAGCGCGTCGGTAATCGTGCGACCATCGAGCAGCGCAAGGGCAGCCGCGTGGCGGGCTTGGATCGAAAGGATCGAAGCGACCAACGCCGAACCCTCGGTGCCCTCGAGCACGCCAACGAGCGACAAGTGTGTAGACACCAAGGTGTTCTCCAGTTCACGAAGCGCGTCGAAGATCGCCGACTTGTCGGTGCCCGCCACCTTGCCGCGGAAGGCGTTGTACACCGCATCTTCGCGCACGTTCGAGGCATCCTTGCCGACCAGCCCGGCGAGCGCCTGGCCTGCGGCGAGGTGGTGGTCGTGAAAGCCCACCAGCATCGTCTGCTCCTCAGCGTTGAACGCCGAGAGTTCGGCGGCAACGGCGTACAAGTCACGCGCCGCCAATTCGGCGGAATTGGCAAAGCCGAGCAACGCACGATCGGCGGCTGTCGGAGGTGTGGGGGTTGCGGCAGGAAGAGTCATACGAGAACGACGGCGCAAGCGCCTGGCAAAGAATAGTCGCTAGAAATTGAGGGCCGAGAGTTCAGGAATCCAGCCCCGAGCGCGATGTACCGCTTCGTGCCATTGTGCCCGTGAGGATGACGTGCGCGGCTCCACCGTGTGCAGCGGACGCACCAGCGATGTTGCCTCGGCGAGCGAACTCCACACTCCCGCAGCGACTCCCGCCAAGAACGCTGCACCGAGCGTGGTGGCCTCGGTTTCGCGACATACATCGACCGGTCGACCAGAGGAGTCTGCGAGTGCCTGCACGAACACGGCGTTGCGGCTCATGCCTCCATCGACTCGCAAGCGATCGACACGCAAACCGCTGTCGGCTTCACTTGCCTCGAGCAAGTCAGCCCCGCGATGCGCGATGCCTTCCAGCACTGCACGAACAACGTGCGCCTTTGCTGACCCGCGCGTGAGACCAAGCAGCGTGCCGCGTGCGCCGTAATCCCACTGTGGTGTGCCCAAGCCGATGAGAGCAGGTACGTATACGACACCGTCGCTCGACTCAACCGTGGCCGCGATGGCGTCGCTCGACTTGGCATCGGGGATGAGGCCCATGTCGTTCACCAACCACTCCACGTTGGTGCCGGCCGTCAGCATGATCGCCTCAGAGCCCCAGTGCAGCGTGTTGCCCTCGCTGTACACCACGATGGGAAACGTGCCGCGGGTAGTACGCGCAAGATGCTTGGGCGTGCCGGTGCCCGTGTACATGTCGAACATCCCACCGGTGCCGAACGTTGCCTTCGCCGCACCCGTGACGATGCCACCTTGACCAACCAGTGACGACTGTTGGTCGCCGACGATCGAAAAAATCGGCGGGCTGCCAAGCAGTGCGGAAGCTGTGCCGACTGCGCCCATCGTGGGCACGATTCGCGGCAGGAGTGTGGTGTCGACGTTCAACGCATCGAGCACACTTCGCGACCATTCGTGCTTGGTGAGCGACGCGTGATCGGCGAGCCCAGTGACGGCGGCATTCGATGAATCGGTTGCGTGCACCTCGAAGTTGCTGAGCACGGCCGCCACCCAGGTGTCGACGGTTCCGGCTCGTGCCTGCGGAGAACGGGCTGCTTCAATATTCGTCAAGAACCACTTCAACTTGGTGGCGGTTTGGTTTGGTGCGAACACCAAGTTCCTCTCAGTGCGCAGACTGATGCAGTCGCCGACCGTGCGCAGGTCTTGCCAACCGAGCCCTGGTGCTACGGGAATACCGGTGCGTGAATCCCACACGATGGTGGAGGCACGTTGCGCGGTGATGCCGACGGCGCGTACCGCTCCCGCGTGGTTGAGCGCCGTCTTCGCAACGCGCAATACCGCGTCGCGCATGGCAACGCCATCGAATTCGACAAGTCCGGCGAACGGGCTTGACGGTGGGAGTGGTTCGTAGGTGAAGCCCGCGATGCTCGCGTCGTCGCGTACCACCGCTGCGCGCAAACCAGTGGTGCCGACGTCGACGACGAGCACGCTCATGACGTGGCTGCCTCGTTCACGGAAACGCCACGTGCCCACGCTTAGTTGGTAAGCCCAACTTGCCGGGGTTGAACAGATCGTTGGGGTCGAGCGCGCGCTTCATCGCTACGAGCACGTTGAACGCATCGCCCATCGCTTCGCGCATGAACCGGCCGCGATTGAGACCCACGCCGTGGTGGTGGGCGAGGTTGCCGCCAGCCGCCAGCGCGGCGCGTTGGGCTGCATTCCATATCGCCACATACAACGCCTGGTGTTC
>VGBY01000043.1 GCA_016870295.1 Actinomycetota bacterium | reverse complement strand
CACGGCCTGCGCGTCGATGGTGAACTCGTGTACTGCAACGCGTTCGCCAACTGACGCAGGGTTTGGCATCTCCCACACCCCGCTGACATACTGACCACGTCGGTTCCGCCGATGGCAGGCCCCCGGTGTCTCTCCGCCGAGCACCGGGGCCTGTGTTTATCTGTGGTCAAATACGGTCGATTGAGTACTTACTACTCTGTGGTTGGAGGTCATCATGAAGATTTTGCCCGGACTTACGTTCTCGTGGAAGCGCGCACTCGGCGTGACGGCCGCCAAACGAAGAATCTCGCGGGCGACGGGCATCCCGTTGACTCGCCAAGGTCGTCGCGCCAAACTCGGTAAGTGGTTGGGGATGCGCTGAGATGAAGATCTTTTCTGCACCGAAGTCCACCGACAAAGATGCCATCATCGGCGGTGTCGGTGCCGCGTTAGGGATGGCGATCACGTGGCTGCTCTGCGATTGGTTGCTCGACAGCACTGCGCCGATTCTGGTGATGTCGATGGGTGCGTCAGCGGTGCTCTTATTTGCCACCCCGACGAGCCCGCTCGCCCAACCAGGTCCGGTGATCGTTGCGCACACGCTCGGCGCAGTGTTCGGCGTCGCAGCAGCAACGTGGATCGACAACACTGCACTAGCAGTGGCCATCGCGGTGGGGTTGACCGCGGGTGTCATCATTCGAATTGGCGTCACGCATCCGCCGAGTGGCGGCACGGCATTGAGCGCAGTCGTCGGTGGTGAGGCAATCACGAAACTCGGCTGGGAGTTCATCTGGCGACCGGTGTTGTTGAATGCGGTGGTGCTCGTGGTGCTGGCGGTCGCGGTGAATGCACCGTTTGCGTGGCGGCGGTATCCAGTCCGCACGTGACGCGGCATCGCACCGCACTGGTCACAGGGTGCGGCTCGCCAAGTGGCATTGGGTTCGCGACGGCGACGCGGATGCGCGCCGCAGGATGCAATGTGGTAATCGCGAGCACGACGAATCGTGTGAATGATCGTGTAGCAGAACTGAAGGCGATCGGCGGATCCGGTGAAGTACTCGGCGTAGTTGGCGATCTGACGCAAGAGGCTGAAGTTGACGCACTTGTGGGCAGAGCCTGCAAAGAGTTCGGTCATGTCGACGTGTTGGTGAACAACGCCGGCATGGTCACGGTTGGCAATGACCTATTCAACGCTTCCCTTGCTGACACCACGCTGCAACAGTGGAACGAGTCCCTCGCGCGCAATCTGACGACGTGTTTTCTGGTGACACGCCGCGCACTTGCGGTGATGCCCGATGGTGGTCGCATCGTGAACGTGGCGAGCACGACCGGCGCACTGCAAGCCGGGCTGGGCGACGTCGGCTACAACGCGTCCAAGGCCGGCATGATCGGGTTCACCCGTGCCGTCGCGCTCGAGGTGGCTTCACGCAACATCACGGTCAATGCGGTTGCACCTGGTTGGATTGCCACCGGTTCACAGACCCCAGCCGAAGCAAAGGCTGGCGCAGCGTCACCGTTCGGACGCTCGGGCACGCCAGATGAAGTTGCTGCAGTCATCGAATTCTTGTGTCGGCCGGACGCCTCGTACGTCACGGGGCAGATGATCGTGGTCGACGGGGGAGACGCACTCCCCGAGGACCGCACGTGGAGTCCCGGTGTCGTCTAATGCGAGCGCACGCGGCGCAGAAATTGCTGGGTTCGCTCGTCCTGTGGCTCGCTGAAGATCTGTGACGGTGCACCGACCTCGGCAACCGAGCCGGCATGCAAAAAGCACACCCGGTCGGAAATCTCACGCGCGAACGCCATTTCGTGGGTGGCGATCAGCAAGGTGATGCCGCTGCCCTTCAATTCGCGCACCACGTCGAGTACTTCGCCAACGAGTTCAGGATCGAGCGCCGAGGTGATCTCGTCAAGTAGCAGCACCTCGGGCTGCATTGCGAGTGCGCGGATGATCGCGACGCGTTGCTGCTGACCACCCGACAACTGGTCGGGATAGACGCTGGCTTTCTCGGCGAGTCCGAATCGTGCGAGTAGTTCGGCGGCGCGGGTATCGGCGTCACCACTCGATAGCCCGAGCACTTTGGTGAGGGCAAGCGTGATATTGCGCAACACCGACATGTGCGGAAACAGGTTGAAACTCTGAAAGACGATGCCCACCCGCCGCCGTATCGGGTTCGGGTCGCGACCGACGGCTGAGATCTCGTCACCATCGAGCAACACGGCACCATCATCGATTTGTTCGAGCAGGTTCACGCAGCGCAACAGAGTGGTTTTGCCGCTGCCACTGGCGCCGATGAACGACACCACTTCGCCCGCGGACACATCAAGAGTCAGGTCGTGTAGCACCGTGTTGGCGCCGAAAGATTTGTTGACGCCACGCAGGCTGACCTTCGGGGTCATGCCGCCACCCGTGTTCCGCTCGTGCGACGGCGCTCGCGCTGCCAGAGATAATCGGTCAAGCGTGTGAGTGGAATCGTTACCGCCAAGAAGATCAACGCCGCAACGACATAGGGCGTGAAGTTGGCGAACTTCGCCTTGTCGATGCCCGCCTGTCGCAGGATTTCAATCGGGCCGATCAGCGACACGAGTGCGACATCTTTCTGCAACGACACAAGGTCGTTCAACAGCGGCGGCACCACGCGGCGCACCGCCTGTGGCAGCACCACGAAGCGCATCGTCTGCGCACTTGACAACCCGAGCGATCGTGCCGCAGCCCGTTGGCTTTCGTGCACGCTGTCGATGCCGGCACGGAACACTTCGGCCACGTAACCCGAATACGTCATGCCGAGTGCGACCGAGCCCCACAACAGTGGCGAGTTGTACGGCCGCTCGAGACCGAGGCCCGGCACGCCGAACCCCACGAGGTAAATCCACAAGATCACTGGCACGCCGCGCATCACATCGGTGTATGCGGCGGCTAGTGCGCGCAAGGGGAACAAGGCGGGCGAGCGCGAGTTGCGCGCCAACGCGATCAACAACGCGAGGACGAAGATCGCAGGTGTGGTCCACGCAAAGATCTTCACGTCCAGCCAGAAGGCGTCAATCAGGCGCGGGAAGGAGTCGCGCATCTGATCGACGTCGAAGAACGACTTCTTTACGCGGTCCCATCGCGGCATGCGGGGGACCAACAAAACCACGGCGACCAGCACCACGAGGGTGCTGGCCGCCGCGATGAGCGAACTACGGCGCCGTTGCCGGCGCTCGTGCTGCTGGCGAGTGGTCAGTCGAGGCTGATGACCGGCGCGCCGGTGTAACCCGAGAGCCACGTCTCCTCGATGCTGATCAATTCGTAGGTGAGGTCACGCATCCGTGAGATCGCCTCGTTGACGCACTCGACGAGTGGGTTGTTCAAGTCGAACACCATGCCGAAGTTGTCCGCGCCCACCTGATCGGAGAGCGGGAACTGACCGATGACCTTGGAGCCCTCGATCTCAACGGCGCTCACATACAGCGCCGTCGGGAGGTCGAGCACGATTGCATCGACTTGCTTCGCCTCAAGCGCAGCCTTCGCCGCGGCGTTGTCGTCGTAGACGAACGGCTCGGTGTTCGGCTGGATCACCTTGGTGATGAAGTCGAGGCTGGTGGTGCCGGCCTGTGCGCCGAACTTGAGGTCCCTCATTTCGCTGACCTTGGTGGCTCCAGCAGCCGCCGAGTCGGCCAAGCCGACGATCGCCTGGTTGGTGGAGTAATACGGCTCGCTGAACGTCACGTTCGCCTTGCGCTCCTCGGTGATCGAGAACTGCTGCAGGTTGAAGTCGAAGTTCTTGGCACCCGGCTGGATGGCTTCGTCAAAACCGGTGCGCACCCATACGACGTTCTCGTCACTGAAGCCCATCTCTTCGGCCACGCCGTACGCAACGGCAGCCTCGAAACCTTCCTTGCTCTCTGGCGCATCGCCGACGACCCATGGCTCGTAGGCCGGGTTACCCGTGGCGATCGTCAACTTGCCCTCAGCAAGCGTCTTACCGGCGGTGCAATCGTTGCCGGTGCCGGTGGCGGTCTCCTCGACCACTTCCTCCGTCGCTTCTTCGGCGACGGTGTCGTCGGATGCGCTGTCGCCACCGCCGCAGGCGGCGAGGCCGAGAACGGCCGCGGCGCCGAGTGCGATGAGACGAACGCTGTTGCTGCGTTGCTTCATGTGTTCCCCCTGGAGAGTTGTCATCGTGTTCACGTCGAACGCGATGCGACAAGGGTAGTACGCACAACCCCTAGATTCGCTCCGTGCCCGATCACGGTTTACGAAGTCCGCTCGGCGCTCGGGTGATTGCCGTCGGTCTTGCCGCGGGGCTGCTGTCGGGTGTCTTCGGCGTCGGCGGCGGTGTGTTGATCGTGCCCGGGCTCATGTGGGTGGTGGCGATGGAGCAAAGACGCGCGCATGGCACGTCGCTGGCCGCCGTCCTGCCCATCGCGGTGACCGGACTGGCCACCTATCTCTTCTACGGCAACGTCGATTGGTTCGCGGCGGCGTTTCTGGTGCTCGGCGCATTGCCCGGTGCGGTGCTCGGCACCAAATGGCTCGTGCGCGCAAACAAGCGTGTTCTTGCGTGGCTGTTCATCGTGGTGGCGCTGGCGTCGGCGGTGCGTCTGTTTGTCGGGGTGGATGTCGGTGAAGCCACGTCGCGATCGGTCGCGCTGGCGGTGTGGCTCGTGGCGGTGGGTTTCGTGACGGGTGTGCTTGCGGGGTTGCTCGGCATCGGTGGCGGCATCGTGATGGTGCCGGCGCTCATGTTGTTGGGTGGGCTGCCCGCGGTGCTTGCAAAGGGCACGTCGTTGGCGGCAATCGTGCCCACGAGCATCGTCGGAACGTGGCGCAACAGAAAGACGGCGAATGTCGATGTTCGCGCCGGAGTTGCGGTGGGTGTCGCAGGTGCGGCGACGGCCGTGGTCGGTGGAGTAATTGCGGAGGCATTGCCCGAGCGCGCGGCTGCGGTCTCGTTTGCGGTATTGATGGTCGTGGTGTGTGTGCGACTTGCGCTGAGCGACCGTCGCGACTAGGTGGCCGCGCCGACCCGATAGTCCGTCACCTGTGCGTCGTCGGCGCCGAGGTCGGCGAAGTTGTCGTAGGCGCGGGCATCCATGAATTCGCGCCAGGCGAACGAGCGATACCGCACACCGCCGTCGCATAGTGCGGCAATCGGCGCGACCGTCGCCTCGCGCGGAGGGTTCGAAAAATACGGGATGCTGAAGCGGCGACGTTTCGTCATCGGCACCACGCGGTGCACTGCTGCGCGGTAGCGGTCGTTGGTGTAGGCCTGCATGCAGTCGCCGAGATTCACCACGATGGTGCCGGGTTGCGGTGGCACGTCGATCCACCCGTGCGCGTGCGACTCGGTTTGCAGTCCGCCGGTGTCGTCTTGAATCAGCAACGTGATGATGCCGGGATCGGTGTGATACCCGAGCGCGGTCGGCCCGAGGTCGGCGAGGCCGTCACGTTCGTGCGCGGGCACCGGGTCGCCGACGGGGTAGTGGTTGAGCCGCAGCATGCTGCCGCGCCGACTGCAGGTGATCACGTTGCGTGACTCGCCGGTCAGCCCGAGTGCGTCGAGCACGATCTCGAGCGTGCGGTCGGTGAGTGCGCTGAGTGCGTCGTACAACTCGGTCATCGTTGCGCGGAACCCGGGCAGATCGTTGGGCCAGCGGTTGCGAGCATCGACGGGTGCGAATGTCGGGTCGACGAAGTCGAATACTTCTTTGTGGTCGCGCTTGCGCTTGGTGAGTTCGCGGTCGAAGTAGCCGAGTGGGTTGTCGCGGTCGCGCATGATTGCGGTGCGCACGCTGCGTGGTGCGTCAAAGAATCGTTCGGTTTCGCGCCACGCGTTGGTGAGCACAGCGTCGAGCCCGTGATTGGCGAGGAGGAAGAAGCCGTGGTCGCGGCATGCGGTGTCGAGTGCGTGCAGGTCGGCGCGTGACGGCGATGTCGCGTCGATGGTGGGCACCAGAACCATGCCTTCAGGTTGCCACCCCGCCCGGCCTGGGGCGGGCGTGGGAGGGTGGATGCCGGTTGGTCAATTGGGGCGAAAGCCAATCCGGGGCTGGGCTTGCAATGAGACGAAAAGCGTCTTAGTGTCTCAGGTGATGTCGGTCACAGATCAGGGCCTCAATGACGCGATTCTCGACGCCACGAAGAAGGCGATCGAGCGCTGGGGCGTCGAGCGGCTCACCATCAACGATGTGTGCGACGCGGCAAAAGTCTCGCGCGCCACGCTCTATCGTGCGTTTCCCGGCGGGAAAGAAGTGCTGCTCGAGGCGTTGCGCGTGCGCGAACTTGAAGTGTTCTTCACCACGCTGCGCGCACACGCCGAAGGCGAGACCACGCTCGAAAACACGATCGTGCGCTGCATGGTGGTGGCCACCACCGAGTTACGCAACGATCAGCACTTGGCGTTGATGCTGGCCGCCGAACCAAACGAAGTGCTGTCGCAACTCACCGTAGATGGTGTGCCGCGCATCGTGCGGGTTGCCACCGCCTACCTCACGCCGCTGCTCGAGCCGTATCTCTCGCGCAAGGAAGCCGCGAACTTGGTTGAAGTGGTGGCGCGCGTGGTGATCAGCTACTTCCTCGCCCCGAGCCAACAGTTCGACTTCACCAAAGAATCTCACGCACGGGCGTTCGTCCGGGCGCACGTCATCATCAATGAATCCATCAACCAAGGAGCAATGCAATGACCATCACCCACGAAGAAAATGAAGCCATCATCGGTCGCGCGTCGATCAACGACATCGAGGCGATTCTCGCCACGCCGCTCGTCGACCCGAACGAGGTCGAGCATGTGGTGAAGAACAACGCGGACTCGATCTTCACGTGGGACTACTCCCTGGCACGTCCGCAGTTGCGCAAGCTGTACGAAAAGGCCAAGACCGGCCAGTGGAACGCCACCAGCGACCTGCCGTGGGATATGAACGTCGACGTCGAAAAGACCGTCGCCGAAGATCAGGCGCTCATCGGTAACGGCATCGACCCCAACTGGTACGCCGACACCCCGCTGGCCAAGTGGGGCGACAAGGAGTGGCTCGAGTTCGGCATTCAGAGCCGCAAGTGGTCGCTCTCGCAGTTCCTCCACGGCGAGCAGGGTGCGCTCATCTGCACCGCCAAGATCACCGAAACCGTGCCGTGGTACGACGCCAAGTTGTACGCCAGCACGCAAGTGGTCGACGAAGCACGCCACGTTGAAGTGTTCGCCCGCTACCTCGAGGAGAAGTTGGGCGGCGGTTACCCGATCAACGCCCATCTCGAGATGCTGCTCGACGACATCATCAACGACTCGCGTTGGGACTTCACCTACCTCGGCATGCAGATCATGGTCGAGGGTCTCGCCCTTGCCGCGTTCGGCTACCTGCACCAGTTGACCAACGAGCCGTTGCTCAAGCAGTTGCTGCGTTACGTGATGAGCGACGAGGCCCGCCACGTGGCCTTCGGTGTGCTCAGCCTGAAAGAGGTGTACGACGGTATGAGCGACGCGGAGATCAAGGATCGTCAGGAGTTCGCCTACGAAGCGAGCATCCGCATGCGCGACCGCTTCCTCCAGCAAGAGGTGTGGCGCCACATGGGTGTCGACCCGAAGGTGGTCGTGCCGTTGATGGTGAATGATCCGGGTCGCAAGATGTTCCAGCAGTTGCTGTTCGCCAAGATCGTGCCGAACTGCAAGAAGCTGGGCCTGCTCGATCGCAACGACAAGTGGCTGCGCCACCGTTTCGAAGAAATGGGTGTCATCCAGTTCGAGAACATGGAGAACACCGGCGAGGAATACCTGCAGTTCGAACTCGGCAAGGACATGACGCCGCCGGCTCACTGAGTCGCAACAACTAGTCTTCGCTGATGCCGCGCTTTGGTCAGGTGATCACCGCGATGGTGACGCCGTTCGCCAAGGACGGCTCGCTCAATCTCGATGCTGCGGTGCGCTTGGCGCGTTGGTTGCAAGACAACGGCAATGACGGTCTCGTGCTTGCGGGCACCACCGGCGAGTCATCGGTGCTCACCGATGACGAGAAGCTGTCGCTGTTTGAAGCCGTCGCGAAGGCAGTGACGATTCCGGTCATCGCCGGCACGGGTTCGAACGACACTGCACATTCGGTGCA
>VGBY01000042.1 GCA_016870295.1 Actinomycetota bacterium | reverse complement strand
GCGGTGATGTTGAGCGCAATCTCGCGGCTCAAGCGCTCGGGGTCGGCCGCAACGAACGGCCCGCTCGTGCCGAAGCCGGCATTGTTGACGACGAGGTCGATGACCGGTCGGGTCGTGTCACGCAAGCGTTCGAGCACCGCACCAAGACCAGCATCGGTGGTGAGATCGGCTGCCAGCACCTCGACATTCGGATACTGCGCGGCGATTGCCTCGAGACGATCTTTGCGACGTGCAACCAACACCATGCCGACACCGGCCTTGCCCAGTTTGTGGGCGATCGACTCGCCGATGCCGCTCGAGGCACCGGTGACCAACGCGTGCGAGAAAGGCGCCTTGGTCACAACGTCGTCAATGCGACTTCACCACGTCGCTCAGTCGTTGCCGAGCGCACCGGTGGCCGACAACCGAGCCTGAGCACGGCGCAAGTCGGCCTCAACGACGGCGTCGTGTTCACCGCGCATCGCCGTTTCTGCCCGCTCTTTGGCGGCCCGTGCGCGAGCGACATCGATGTCGCCAGCCAATTCAGCGTTCGACGAGAGAATCGTCACGTGGTCGCCCGCTGCCTCCACGAACCCGCCGTGCACCGCCACATCCTGCACTTTGCCATCTTCCAAAAAGATGCGCGTGTGGTTCTCGGTGAGTACCCCGAGAAACGACGTGTGACCGGGAAGAAAGGCGATTTCACCGCCACTCTCCGTGCGTGTGATGACCTGTGTTGCAGAGCCAGAAAATAGCACGCGCTCAGGTGAGACCACCTCAACCTTCATCATCGCGCCACTCGCCATGGTTGGTCAACTTCCTCGTTGGCTCACGACGCCGATTCTTGCAGCGCCTTGGCTTTCGCCAGTACCTGCTCGACACTACCAACATTGAGGAACGCCTGTTCTGGCACTTCGTCGAGCTCGCCCTTCACGATGGCTTCGAAGCTCTCCACGGTTTCGGCGGTGGGCACGTATTCGCCCTTTACACCGGTGAACACTTCGGCCACATAGAACGGCTGCGATAAGAAGCGCTGCACCTTCCGGGCGCGCGACACGGTCTGGCGATCTTCTTCCGACAATTCGTCGAGACCAAGAATCGCAATGATGTCCTGCAGTTCCTTGTAGCGCTGGAGGATTTCCTGCACACGGCGGGCCACGTTGTAGTGACGCTCACCGACCACTTCGGGCGACAAGATCGTCGAGGTCGACGCCAGCGGGTCCACCGCCGGGTAGATACCAAGCGATGCGATCTGACGCGACAATTCGGTCGTTGCATCCAAGAAGGTGAACGTGGTGAACGGTGCCGGGTCGGTGTAGTCGTCCGCCGGCACGTACACGGCTTGCAGCGAGGTGATCGAGCGACCGCGCGTCGAGGTAATGCGCTCCTGCAACTGGCCCATCTCGTCAGCGAGCGTCGGCTGGTAACCCACCGCCGACGGCATGCGACCGAGAAGGGTCGACACTTCAGAGCCGGCCTGCACGAAGCGGAAGATGTTGTCGACGAACAGCAGCACGTCCTGGTTTTGTACGTCGCGGAAGTACTCCGCCATCGTCAGTGCCGACAGAGCGACGCGCAGGCGCACGCCCGGCGGCTCGTCCATCTGGCCGAAGACCAAGGCAGCCTTTTCGAACACGCCCGACTCAGCCATTTCAATACGTAGGTCGGTGCCTTCACGCGTGCGCTCGCCCACACCGGCGAACACCGACACACCACCGTGCTTGGATGCCACACGGTTGATCATCTCGGTGATGAGCACGGTCTTGCCGACACCGGCGCCGCCGAAGAGACCGATCTTGCCGCCGGCGAGATACGGGGTGAGCAAATCGATGACTTTGATGCCCGTTTCGAACATGCGCTTGGTGGGCTCGAGCGTGTCGAAGGAGGGTGCGGGGCGATGAATGTCCCAACGCTCGACGTCCTTGAAGTCGTCGTTGTTCGCGTCGAGCACTTCCCCCCACACGTTCCACACGTGACCAAGGGTCTTATCGCCCACTGGCACGCTGATGCCACGACCCGTGTCGCGCACGGGAGTACCGCGGCGCAGACCGTCGGTGGGCTTCAAACACACCGCGCGCACACGGCTCTGGCCGAGTTGCTGGGCGACTTCAGCGAGGATCGTGGTCGGCTTGCCGTCCACCTCGATGGTGAACTCGAGCGCACGGTTCAACTCGGGCAGGCTGCCGCGCGGGAACTCGACGTCGATCACCGGGCCGGCGATCGCGACCACGCGACCTTCGGCGGTCTTCGTGTTGCTCATCGTTGCTGTCATGATTGCTCCTTTGTCAGATTCGTTTACGCGTTCACCATGTCGTCGGCGCCGCTCAATGCCTCGGCACCGCCGACGATTTCCATGATTTCCGTCGTGATCGAGTCCTGGCGCGCGCGGTTCATCGTGCGCGAGAGGCTCTTGATCAATTCTTCGGCGTTGTCGGTGGCCGACTTCATCGCACGTTGGCGGAACGCGTGCTCACTCGCTGCAGCATTGAGCAGTGCGGCGTAGATTCGCGCCTCCACGTACTGCGGAAGAAGCGAGCCGAAAATGTCTTCGGCACTCGGCTCAAACTCGTACGCACTGCCACCGCCCTCAGGCTTTCCGTCGCCACCTTCAATGGCCTCCCGCTCGAGCGGAATCAACGGGCGACGCACAACCTCCTGCGTTCCGGCCGACACGAAGCGTGTGTACACGAGCTCGACACGGTCAACCTCACCCGACAAGAACAGCGACACGACGTACTGGCCGATGGCCTTTGCATTCTCGTACTTCGGCGCATCGGAGAAACCTGCAAAGCCATCCCGCAATGCATAACCACGAAATTTGAAGTAGTTCTCACTCTTGCGACCCACGGGCACGACGGCGTACTGCTTGCCGGCGAGCACGTCGGCCTTCACTTCGCCCTCGGTGGCACGCAACACGCCGGCGTTATAGCCGCCGCAAAGACCACGGTCCGCAGCGATTGCGACGTAGCACGACGTCTTCACTACCTCGCGCGGCTTGAGGAACGCCGACTCGGTGCTTGATCCGCCGGCTGCAAGATCGCGCACAACGTTCGTGATCATTTCGCTGTATGGCACCGCGGCTTGCACGCGCTGCTGGGCCTTCACGATTCGCGACGCGGCAATCAGCTCCATGGCACGGGTGATCTTCTTCGTGGCCTGCACCGAACGAATTCGGCTGCGAAGGATGCGTTCTTGACCGCCTGCCATGCTGCGCGATTACTCCGTGGCCAGCGTCTTCTTGCTCGCAGCCTCACCGACTTCGCCAGCCGACGACTTCGTCGGATCCGCCGCAGCCTGCGCCGCCGAGGTCACGGCGAACGACTGCTTGAACGCAGCGACGATGTCCGCCAGGTCTTTCGGCACATCGGCCTTCGGGTTCTGGCGGATGCCAGAGAGCAGGCTGCCGTGGCGTGAGCGCATGTGCTCGAGCAGTTCGCTCTCAAAGCGGCGCACATCGGCCACCGGCAGGTCGTCGAGGTAACCCTTCGTACCAGAGAAGATCGACACGACCTGCTCCTCGACTGGCATCGGGCTGTTGAGCGGCTGTTTCAACAACTCCACAAGTCGGTAACCGCGCTCAAGTTGCGCCTTTGAGATGGCGTCGAGTTCGGATCCGAACGTGGCGAACGCTTCCAGTTCGCGGAACTGCGCGAGATCGAGTTTCAGTGTGCCCGACACGCTCTTCATCGCCTTGATCTGCGCTGCACCACCCACACGACTCACCGAGATGCCCACGTCCACCGCAGGGCGCACGCCCGACTTGAAGAGACTGTCCTGCAGGTACACCTGGCCGTCGGTGATCGAGATCACGTTGGTGGGGATGTACGCCGACACGTCGCCGGCCTTGGTCTCGATTACCGGCAACGCAGTCAACGAACCGGCACCCTTTTCGTCGCTCAACTTCGCGGCGCGCTCGAGCAAGCGGCTGTGCAGGTAGAAAACGTCACCCGGATACGCCTCGCGGCCCGGCGGGCGGCGCAACAGCAACGAAATCTGGCGGTACGCCTCGGCTTGTTTGGAAAGATCGTCGTAGACGATCAGCGCGTGTTCACCCTTTTCCATCCAGTGCTGACCCATCGCGCAGCCTGCGTACGGCGCCAAGTACTTGAACGGTGCCGGGTCGCTCGCCGGGGCGGCAACGACGACGGTGTAGTCCATGGCGCCGTACTGGCGCAGCACCTCCACCGTTTGGGCCACGGTCGAACCCTTCTGCCCGATGGCGACATAGATGCACTTCACACCGAGACCCTTTTGATTGAGGATCGTGTCGATTGCGACGGTGGTCTTGCCGGTCTTGCGGTCGCCGATGATCAGTTCGCGTTGTCCGCGACCGATCGGGGTCATCGCATCGATGGCCTTGATGCCGGTCTGCAGCGGTTCGTGCACGGGCTTGCGACCCATGATTCCGGGCGCCTGCACTTCCACACGGCGCAACTGTGCTCCGACGACATCACCTTTGCCGTCGATTGGCATACCGAGGGCATTCACCACGCGGCCGAGCATCGCGTCGCCGACCGGCACCGAAAGAATTCGTCCAGTCGCCTTAACGGTCTGCTGTTCCTCAATCCCGTCGGCGTCACCGAGCACCACGACGCCGATCGACTCTTCGTCGAGGTTCAGTGCGAGGCCGACGGTACCGTCCTCGAACTCCAGCAACTCATTGACGGCGCAGTCAGGCAGTCCGCTGACGCGTGCGATGCCGTCGCCGATCTCCGCGACACGCCCCACGGTGCGCGCTTCAACCGACGGCGTGTACCCGTCGAGACCCTTGGTGATTGCTGCGGCGATATCCGCGGCGGAGAGTGTGAGTTCGGACATGGAAGTTTCCTTTCGAGCGACGACTTAGAGACGTGACTTCACTTGATCAAGACGGGTACGGACGGTGTCGTCGATGACTTCGTCACCGACGGTGGCGACGACTCCCCCGATGACGCTCGGGTCGACGACGACCTTCAGGTTCACGCGCTTGCCGGTGGCCTTCGTGAGGGCGTCGGCAATTCGCTGTTGTTGCGCATCGGTGAGGGCGATGGCCGTGCGCACCTCGGCGACTTCGAGTTGTTTCTCGCTCGAAGCACGCTTGACGAGCGCGTCAGCAATCTTCGGGAGCAACGCAACTTGCCCGGTACCAACGAGCAAGGATGCGAGCTGCACGGTCACGTTGTGTGCCTTGCCGGCGAGCAACTGTTCGATGATCTTTTGGCGACGCTCCGCGGGCAGACCGGCATCGGTCAACGATGACCGCAGCGCCTCGTTCGACTCAAAGGCGCGGGCCAGGCGAAAGATGTCGTCCTCAACTGCCGATACGGCGTCGTGTGCGAGTGCTACCTCGAAGAAGGCCCCGACGTAGGCGTTGACGATCGCTGCACTCATCGGGAGGCCCCAACTTTCGTGATGAAACCGTCGACGAGGTCTTGTTGGGTGCGGTCATCGAGCGCCGAACGAACGGCGTCGGTGGTGGCGGAAGCAGCGAGACGGGCAATCTCCGCCCGTAACTCGTCGCCGATGCGGGCACGAGACGCTGCAATCTCCGCCGTGGCGCGGGCCTCGATGTCGGCAACCTCGGCCGTGATGCGTGTTCGTCCTTCGGCAAGTAGCGCAGCTGCTTGAGCGTCGGCTTCGGCAAGAATCCTCGCCCGCTCGCTCGCGATGTCGCCCAACGCCTGGCGAATGTTTGCGGCGTCCGCGTCGGCCTCACGGCGAGCGGCAGCGGAGTCGTCGATCTCCTTTTGAATCTTGGCCGTGCGCGCCTCAAGCGACTTCTTGGCCATCGGCCAGCCGACTTTGTACAACAAACTGAAGACGGCAATCGAAGCAATGCCGCCGTAGAGAATTTCGGCAATCTCGGGGAACAACCAGTGGTGCGATTGCGTCGGGTCTTCCGCCGCCAAGATCAACGACAACAGGTTCACGAGCGGCCTCCGTTCATCGTCGCATCCACCGCACGCTTCACGAGCGAGGCGTCTGGCGACTTGCCGAGCACCAGTTGGGTGGCTCGCGCCGTAACGTTGCCGACCGCAGTTGCAACCTCGCCACGGGCCGCAGCACGAGCGGCCGCCAATTCACGATCCGCGTCGGCGCGCCGAGCCGCAATGCGGCTGTTCACTTCGTCCACCTTGGCCTGTCGTTCGGCATCGAGCGTCTGTCGCGCCGCATCAATACGAGCGGCTGCCTCAGCACGCACCTTCGCGACCGCCTCTTCGTATGCGTGGACGTCGTTCTGCGCCGCTACCCGCGTGGCCTGTGCACTCTCGTGCCCGGAGCGAATGTCGCCGTAGCGCGCGTCCATCCCCTTCTTCACCTTCGGCACGAGGAACACTCGCATGACGAACAAGAAGACGAGGAACGATCCAGCGCCCCACAACAGTTCCTTGTTCTCGGGAGCAATGGGGTTCGGCCCCATGTCCTCGGCGGCGAGGAGGAGTGACAGCAGCATGCGAGTCGGCGACTTCGATCAGGCGTACTTGAGGAGAATGAAGACGACGAAACCGATCAGCGCGAGCGCCTCGGTGAAGGCGACGCCGAGGAACATCGTGGTGCGCACCATGCCGGCTGCTTCGGGTTGACGAGCCATCGACTCGATGGCCTTGCCGAAGATGATTCCGATGCCGATGCCAGGTCCGATGGCGGCGAGGCCATATGCCTGACCTGCCGACGCGGCGGCCGAGTTGGCCTTCAATGCTGCGGCGTCAAGGCCCGCGTCGCCCGCTTCGGCGGCGATGCGAGCGATTGTTGCTAGTGCTTCCATTGCTGTTGTCTCCTTGTGGTTGTGGTATTCGGTGTGGTGAACTCAGTGCTCGGCGTGCGATGCCATGTTGATGTACACGGCAGTGAGGATCGTGAAAATGTAGGCCTGCAGAAAGCCGACCAGCACCTCGAACACGGTGAGGAAGAGCAGCATCGCAAACGGCAGGATGCCAACCGGAATCAGGATCTTGTCGCGCGCCTGGAACAGCGCCTCCGAGAGCAACGCGAAGATGACGAGCAGCAAATGTCCGGCCAGCATGTTTGCAAAAAGTCGCACGGCAAGCGAGAAGGGTCGCACGACGATCGACGAGATGAACTCAATCGGCGTGACCAAAACGTAGAGCGCCTTGGGAACACCGGGTGGGAAGAGCGTCGACTTGAAGTATCCGATTGGTCCTTGATGCTTGATGCCCGTCGCGTTGTAGACGACCCACACCATCAAGGCGAGGAAGGCCGGCACGCCCATTCGCGCAGTGGCCGGCATCTGGATGAGCGGAATGATGCCCGGCACGTTGCAGAGGTAGACGAAGATGAAAATCGTCAGCAAGAATGGTGTCCAACCCAGACCGGTTGGCCCGAGCGTCTGCATCACGATCTGCTTCTCGATGAATTCAATGAGGATCTCCGCCAAGTTGCGGGCACCCTTGGGGGCCTTCTTCGGGTCTTTGCGCGCGGCGGCCAGGAAGAGACCCATGCCGATGAGCGAAGCGAGTATCGAGACGATTACAACCTTGTTGATGGTCGGCAGCACGTCCTGCCAGCGCAACAACACGTTGATTGGAGGAAACTCAAAAGCAAGGACGGAGAACTTCATGCCGGCATACTTTCTGCTTGGGTCACTTCATCACTCGTCGTGGAGCGAAGCGATTTCGGGCGCAGACCCGGAAACGCAAGCGTTGCCGAGACATATCGCATCTCCCAAAAGAGCAGCCCGAGGTGCGTGACGATGAGCGTGATGCCGAGCGCTAACAAGTCGACCCATTCCGCATCTCGTACAACCATCACTGCGACTGCCACCAGGGCGAGGCGCAGGAGATATCCAAAGAGCGATGCGGCCATCATGAACGCATACGAGACTCGCGCAGCGACGGCGACGATTCCCGCGGCAAGCATGAAGTTGCACAGCACGATTGCAATTCCGTACGTGCTCGACCATGCCCCCGCGCTACCCCACAACAGCCACGAAGCAGCAATCAGTGCGGGCGCGACGAGCAGGCCACGTCGCACGAGGTCGCGGGTGACTTCTGCTTCGGGGCTCGGGCCGGTGTCGCGGCGCGCGAGAACGGAGATGGTGGCGTCGCTACTCATCGCTTTGTAACCACGGCTTTGCGTTGGGCTTCGAGCGACGACATTTCAGCGTTATAGACGTAGTACAGCTTCACGAACTGGGCTACGACTGCGAGCAAGGCCAAACCAACCATGAACCACGGTGTTGTGCCGAGTGCGCGATCAATCAACCATCCGAGGCCAAAGAACACCAGCAAGGTGCCGGCGATTTCGGCGCCTCTCGACATTGAGTCATTCATTATCTGCGGCAACGAAAACACCTCGAAATTGAGCAGGGGTCCTTGTGAACCCCGTAACAATCTAGGCGCGCGGCTCCGTGTCGAC
>VGBY01000041.1 GCA_016870295.1 Actinomycetota bacterium | reverse complement strand
CCAACCACGACGCATCGAATCCGCTCGGTGGTGCAGTCGCTAGTTGCGCAATACGGGTGCGTAGCGCCAGCCGTTCACGGCGCAGCGCGAACTCTGCTTGCTCAGCCGCCACGATGTGGGCCGTCGGCTAGCACTACCGACCGCGTCAGGCGGTCGGTTGCTTGGCGATTTCCGAGAGGAATTCGTCGTTGGTCTTGAACGACTTCAGACGATCAATCAGCAACTCAAGGCCGGGTGCGGCATTGCCGTCAGCGGCAAGTCCGCTCAACACGCGACGCAGCTTCCACACCATCTGCAACTGCTTGCGATCAAACAGCAGTTCCTCGTGGCGGGTGCTCGATGCATCCACATCGATCGCCGGATAGATGCGACGCTCGGCCAGACGACGGTCGAGGCGCAGCTCCATGTTGCCGGTGCCTTTGAACTCCTCGAAGATGGCTTCGTCCATGCGGCTGTTCGTTTCGACGAGTGCGGTGGCAAGAATCGTGAGGCTGCCGCCCTCTTCGATGTTGCGCGCCGCACCGAAGAACTTCTTCGGCGGATACAGCGCGCCCGCATCGATACCGCCCGACATGATGCGACCCGTCGCCGGCGCCGCCAGGTTGTAGGCGCGCGACAAACGCGTGATGCCGTCGAGGATGATGACCACATCTTCGCCGGCTTCAACCATGCGCTTGGCTTTCTCGATCGCAAGTTCGGCAACCGCGGTGTGTTCATCCGACGGGCGATCGAACGTGCTGGCGATGACCTCGCCCTTCACGGTGCGACGCATGTCGGTGACTTCTTCGGGGCGCTCGTCGATCAACAGCACGATCAACTTCACCTCGGGGTGATTCTTTTCGATGCTGGTCGCGATGGTTTTCATCACGGTGGTCTTGCCGGCCTTCGGCGGCGACACGATGATGCCGCGCTGGCCCTTGCCGATTGGCGAGATCAGGTCGATGATGCGCGCCGTCATGTTGAGCGGATCGCCCGACGTCGAAAGCCCGAGTTTCTCGTCGGGGAACAACGGCGTGAGGTCTTCGAACTTCTTGCGGTTGCGCGCCTTCTCCGGGTCACCACCGTTGACGGTGTACACCTCGAGCAAGGCTGGGTTCTTCTCGTTGCGACCCGCTGGGCGCGAGAGACCTGTGATGTGGTCACCCTTGCGCAAACCGAACTGTCGCGTGAAACGAACCGACACATACGCGTCGTTGCGCGTCGGCAAGTAGCCACCGATGCGCAGGAAGCCGTAGCCCTCATCACGAAGGTCGAGGTAGCCCTCCACCTTCACGGGCTCGTTGCTGACCGGCTCGTTCGACTCCACTTGCTCAAACTCGTACCGATCGTCACCCTGCGGGCCGTCATCTCGGCCACCACTGCGGCGACGCCCACGACGCCTGCGGTTGCGTCCGCCACCGTCGTTGAAGTTGCGATCGTTGCGGTCACCGCGATCGTTGCGGTCGCGGAAGTTGCGGTCGCCGCGGTCATTGCGGTCGTTTCGGTCGCCGCGATCGTTGCGGTCATGGCGGCCGCGCGACTCGCCCTCGACGCGGGCATCTGGCGCAATCGGCGTTCCTTCGTGTTCGGCGAGTTCGACTTCCCACTCCGAGAGCGGCTCGCCGCCAGCGCCGAGCGGTGCGGCGGCATTCTCGCGACTCGACGCCTTCGGTGCCGAAGCGCGCGGTGCGGATTCTTGTGGTTCAGGTGACATGGTTTCCTCCAGGATCTTTTCGATGAGCACTGCTTTGCTGGCCTTCGCCACACCCTTCAAGCCGAGGGCAGACGCGATCTGGGCGAGATCGTCGCGGTCCTTTTCTTCGAGTTGGGTTCGACCTAGCTGCGGGGCTGCCACAGTGTCCTTCTTTCACGGCAACGACGAGGGTCGTTGCGCCTTGCGATGCTTGCTCGTCAGGGTGCTTTCGCGTCAACCACTTGACTGCGTTGGGCATACTCGGCGAAACCGAGCACCCTCACTCTATCGCGTCGCCGAAACATTCGCAACGAACCGCTGCACGGCTGCCAGGTCGTTCGGCAGTTGCGTGGTGCGCTCGGGACGAGTCAACAAGTCGGCCAGGTGGGCGGGCAACTCAGGGCGGATGCCGGTGGCCTGCTGCACCGCGTCAGCGAACTTGGCCGGATGAGCCGTGGCGAGCGTTATGACGGCTTCGTCGTCCGTGGCGCACGCCTCCGCCGCCGCCACACCGACGGCCGTGTGGGGGTCGATCAGCACGCCATGCTCGCGGTGGATGCGCGCAATCACCTCGAGTGTCTCGGAGTCGGTCGCGCGGTGGCCACGGAAGACGGGGCGAATCCACTCGCCGAATTGCGCAGGTGTCACGGCGAGTGCGCCCGAAGTGCGAAAACGCGCAATCTGATCGGCGGTCACTGTGCCGTCGCGATGATTCATCTCAAACAGCAGACGCTCGAAGTTGCTCGACACCTGAATGTCCATGCTCGGGCTCAACGTCGGCACCACATCGGCGGCGGTCATGCGCTGGGTTTCAAAGAACCTCGTGAGAATGTCGTTGGCGTTCGACCCGACGATGAGATGGCCGATGTTCGCACCGCTGCGGCGTGCAATCCACCCCGAGAGCACGTTGCCGAAGTTGCCCGTCGGCACGCTGAACGACACCGGTGGTGAATCAACCCTGTGCAACTGCTCGATGGCGGTGAAGTAATAGACGGTCTGCGCCAGCACGCGCGCCCAGTTGATCGAGTTCACCGCCGACAAGCGGTGCGCCTCGCGGAACTTGGCGTCGTTGAACATCGCCTTCACGAGATCCTGACAATCGTCGAACGTGCCGTCCACCGCCACGGTGTGCACGTTCGCCGCATCGACGGTGGTCATCTGGCGTCGCTGCACTTCACTGATGCGACCCTGCGGATACAGGATCACCATCGACACGTTGCGGCACGACTTCACGCCGTCGATCGCCGCCGAACCGGTATCGCCACTGGTGGCCCCCACCACGGTGATGCGTTCGCCACGCGCCGTAAGCACGTGATCAAAGAGCCGACCAACCAACTGCAACGCGACGTCTTTGAACGCGAGCGTGGGGCCGTGGAAGAGTTCGAGCAACCAACGGTTCTCCCCCAACTCGCGCAACGGTGCAACGAGTGGGTCGCGGAAGCTTGCGTAAGCGTCGGTGCACAGCGCACCCAATGTCTTCGTCTCGATCTCATCACCGATGTATGGCGCGAGTATCGCTGCTGCACGCGTGGCGAATGGCGCCGCCGAGTCACCGTGGGCGATCCGTGGCCACACCGACGGCACATACAACCCACCGTCGACCGCCAAGCCGGCAAGCAGCGTGTCGCAAAACGACAGTGCGGGGGCTTGCCCGCGAGTGGATACGTACTTCATGCGTAATCGTCCGCTGCGAAGTGATCAGGCACCGATGATGCGGAGGTAGCCGCCCACCTTGCTGACGACATCGAGTCGCGCAAACTCCGCCATGCACGCCTTGATATCGGCGGTGCGTGCGTCGTGCGTGAGGAAGACGAGTCGCGCATCGCTCCCGATGCCATCTTGCTCGGCGGCGCGAATGCTCACTTTGTTGCGGGCGAACACACCCGTTACCGCGTGCAACACGCCGGGGCGATCGGCGACTTCCAGTGTGATCATGAACTCGCTGCGCATGTCGTCGGGCGAGGCAAAGTCGGCCTTGGCGAACGTGCCGAGTGTGGCGTGCGTGCCCTTGCGCAGGTTGACCGCCGCGTCAATCACGTCGCCGAGCACCGACGACGCCGTCGGGTCGCCCCCCGCACCGCGACCGTAAAACATCAACGAGCCAGAGGCTTCGCCCTCGACGAGCACGGCATTGAACGCCTCGCGCACGCTCGCCAACGGATGCTGCAGGTGCACGAGTGCCGGGTTCACGCGCACACTGACGGCCCCCGAACCTGCGTCACGCTCGGCCACGCCGAGCAGCTTGATGACATAACCGAACTTGCGGGCCATCGAGATGTCGCCGGCGGTGATTTTCGAGATTCCCTCGGCGGCAACATCGTCGACCACGACATGCACGCCGAATGCAAAGTTGGCGACAATCGCGATCTTTGCCGCCGCGTCGAGACCCTCCACGTCGGCGGTCGGGTCAGCTTCGGCGTAGCCAAGTTCTTGTGCTCCGCGCAGGGCAGCGGCATAGTCGAGCCCGTCTTCGGTCATGCGCGTGAGGATGAAGTTGGTCGTGCCGTTCACAATGCCGAGCACGCGTCGAATCGGTTCGCCGCGCAGGCTCTCACGCAGTGGACGAATGAGCGGAATCCCACCGCATACCGCCGCCTCGAACAACAAGTCGATGCCACGCTCGTCGGCGATCTTGAACAAGTCGGCCGACTGCGCAGCGAGCAGCGCCTTGTTGGCGGTGACTACTGGTTTGCCATGTTCTAGCGCCGTGCGAATCACGTCACTGGCGAGCGCCGTGCCGCCCATCACTTCGACGACGAGGTCAACATCGTCGGCGGTCGCAACTGCCAACGGATCGGTCGAAACGACGGCCGTGCCGACGTGCGACGGGTGCTTACCGGCGTCGCGCACCGCAATGCGCACGACTTCGAGGGTGATGCCGGTGCGCGCCGCAATCGTCTCTTGCTGACGGGCGACGAGCGCGGTGAACGCAGAGCCGACCACTCCGTGGCCAACCACGCCAACACGCACCATTTCAGCGGTGTTTTGCGCACGATTGGCGGCTTTCGCCATGCATCAAACGCTATCGGTCACGTCGTTGCGCACGAGATCTTCGTACGTTTCGCGGCGCACCACAACGCGCGAAGAGCCGTCGCGCACGAAGACCACGGCGGGTCGCGGCACCTTGTTGTAGTTGCTGCCCATCGAATGACCGTAAGCGCCGGTGACCGGTGTGGCGATCACGTCACCAACTCGTACGTCGGCGGGCAGTACCGCTTCGGAGATCAACACATCCCCGCTCTCGCAGTGCTTGCCGACCAAACGAACAGCCTGCGTGCGCTCATCATCGCATCGCGACGGCACGAACGCTTCGTAACCGCTGCCGTAGAGAACGGGCCGCGGGTTGTCGCTCATCCCGCCGTCCACCGCAACGTACGTGCGAACACCAGGTATCGGCTTGATCGTGCCGACTTCGTACAGCGTGATCGCCGACGACGCGACGATCGACCGGCCTGGCTCGACGAACACTTTGACGTTCGCGGCAAGCCCGGCGATGGCTGTGCGCAGTGCGGCGGCCCACTCGGTGATGCTCGGTGCGTGCTCATCGTTGAGGTAGGCAACGCCAAGTCCGCCACCGAGCGTCAACTCCGCGAGCCCGGTCGAATTGCAGAACTTCACCATCACTTCTGCCGCTTTCGTGAAGTTCGCCGTCGCAAATACATTCGAACCGATGTGACAGTGGATGCCGACCAGATCCACCGACGTTGACGCACGGGCCCGGTGTATTGCGCGCTCGGCGTCGCCATTGGCGAGGTTGAAGCCGAACTTCGAGTCGTTTTGACCGGTGCTCACGAACTCATGCGTGTGCACGTACACACCCGGGGTGATGCGCAACTGCACGCGCGGAGCCGGCAGTCCGCCAGCGACCAGGGCATCGATGCGGTCGAGTTCGTCGAAACTATCGACGACGATGTGCCGCACGCCGGCGGTAATGGCCTCACGCAGTTCCCGCATGCTCTTGTTGTTGCCGTGCATCACACAGCGACGCGCCGGCACGCCCGCCGTGAGCGCGACATGTAGTTCTCCTCCGGTGGCAACATCCAGCAACAAACCTCCTTCATGCGCCAAGCGCGCCATCGCGGTACACAAGAACGCCTTTGTCGCGTATACGACGGAATCCTCGCCGAATGCCTGCACCGCTTCGCGACAGCGGGCCCGCAGGTGGACCTCGTCGTACACGAAGAGCGGTGTGCCGTGCTGCGCCGCCAACTCGTGCACATCGCAGCCACCGATGTGCAGTCGCCCACTCTTCACTACGGACGTATCGGGCAGCAGGTGACGACTGATCGTGCTCACATTTGCTCCGGGGATTCGATGCCCAACATCATCAAGCCGTCCGACAATACGCGGGCGGTGAGGTCGCAGAGCGCCAACCGACTGTCGCGAATCGCATCACTCTCGGCCTTCAACACCGGGCAATGTTCGTAGAAGGCTGTGTAGCGGGTGGCGAGTTCGTAGAGATACGTGCACAACCGATGCGGGCTGTAGCGCTCGAGCGCGTCCCACACAGCGGAGTCATAGTTCAACAACCACAATGCCAGCGATCGCTCGTTGGCGTGCGCGAGGGTGATCTGCGCCGCGCGCGCCGACTCGCGCGACACACCTGCGCGACGGAAGATGCTGCAGATCCGTGCGTGTGCATACTGCAGGTAGGGCGCGGTGTTGCCGTCGAACGACAGCATGCGCTCCCAATCAAAGACGTAGTCCTTGATACGGTCGTTGGCGAGGTCGGCATATTTCACCGCGCCGATACCGATCATGCGCGCCACCTTGCGTCGCTCGTCGACCGACAATTCGGGGTTCTTCTGCGCAATCGACGCGTCGGCGCGCTCGACTGCCTCGTCGAGTAATTCGATCAGTTTCACTGCCTCGCCCGCGCGGCTCTTCAACATCTTGCGGTCGCTACCGAGCACGCTGCCGAAGGCGACATGCACCATTCGGGCTGGCGACGCACCGTGCGCGGGCGGGGCCTTGCGCGCGGGCGGGGCCTTGCGTGCAGGCGGGTTCAGCCAGCCGGCCTTCGTGGCGACGGCCTCGATCATCGAGAGATGTTGGGCCTGCGGGGCCCCGACCACGTACAGCATCAGCGTGGCGCCGATTCGTTCGACGCGGTCGATCACGCAGGCCAAGTCGCTGGTGGCGTAGTTGTAGCCACCATCCTTCTTGCGGATGATCAACGGCAACGGTTCGTTGTCGCGGTTGGTGAAGCCGTCGACGAACACGACTTCCGCCCCGTCGTCGACGGTGAGCAGCGACAACGCCTTCAGTCGCTCCACCACCTCGGCCAGCAGCGGGTTGTATGCGCTTTCGCCGCGCAGGTCGTCGTTCGTGAGTTTCACCCCGAGTTTTTCGTACACCGTTGCGAAGTAGCGCGCGCTCTCGGCAACCAACAGTCCCCACAGTCGCAGCGTTTCTGCGTCGCCACCCTGCAACGCCACGACCCGCGCTCGTGCACGCTGCTGGAACGATTCGGAACCGTCGAACTTCTCGCGCGCCTGCTTGTAGAACCCGTCGAGATCCCCCACCGACAATTCGCGTGCGGCACCGACTTCGCCGAGGTCGACGAGGTGCTCGATCAACATGCCAAAGGGCGTGCCCCAGTCGCCGATGTGGTTCTCGCGGTCGACGCGGTGCCCGACACGCTCACACATCCGCACGAGCGCATCACCAATCACCGTCGAACGCAGATGTCCGACGTGCATTTCCTTCGCCACATTCGGGGCCGAGTAGTCGATCACCACATGTTGCGGTGAAGCCGCCTGCTGCACACCAAGCGATTGGTCGCGCGAGACCGCACCGAGCGCTGCTGTGAGATGTGGATCGGCAAAGGTGAGATTCAGAAACCCGGGGCCGGCCACCTCCACCTTCGTGCAGACGTCGCGCACGTCGAGCTGCTCGATGATGTGTTGCGCCACGTCGCGCGGTTTCTTGCCCACCTTGTTGGCGAGCCCCAGCGCGATGTTGATCTGGGCGTCGGCCCGGTCGCTTGGTCGTGCCGCCGAATCGAGGTCACCGACTGCGTCGGGATACAGCCGCGCCACGACGGCGTTGATGCGCTCGACAACGACGCCCGAAACATTCACCCTTTCATTGTGGCGAACATTGTTCGGATAGCACCGCAGCCCGCGAGATAGCGTCGGGCATCACGACAGCACCGCTGCCCTCGTAGCTCAGCGGATAGAGCACTGGCCTCCGGCGCCAGTGGTCGCAGGTTCAAGTCCTGCCGAGGGCGCCACTCATCCGCTGATCAGGGGCAGGCGCGCACGGCATCGCAAATCGCGGCGAAACCGGCGTCGGCGTCGATGGTTTCGAGCATCGTCGCGTTGGCCGTCGGGCGATCGACGAGTGCCCTGTCGTCGATCACGGTCATGCCGCGTGTGTGATTGCCGTGGAGGTCGATGCCCACGAATTTCTGCGATGTGGTGAACAACGTCGGGTGCGTGAGCGCAAGCACCGAGCACACATCGTGCATCGCTGCACCGACGAAGCCGTGGTGACGGTTCACATAGGTGCCGCTGAAGAACCGCAGCAATCCCGCCAAGATCGGCCCGAGTGTGGCATGCGACCGTTCGACCAGTGCGATGCGTTCGGGCGACGCCTGAAACTCGTGGGTCAGATGCAGCCCCGCCATCGTGATCGGGGCACCACAAGCAAACACCGTGGCGGCCGCTTCGGGGTCGAGCCAGATGTTGAACTCGGCGGTCGGCGTGCGGTTGCCGAGCCGCCCGCCACCCATCAGCGAGATCCCTGCCAGACGACTCGCCAAGTCGGGTGCCCTCGTGAGCGCGAGGGCGATGTTCGTGAGCGGCCCGGTGGGCACCAACCACACATCGTCTCGCGATCGCACGGTGTCGATGATGAAATCGATGGCATGCGGCGAGTCAGCCGGTCGCGACGGCTCGGGCAGTGTCGCGCCGTCCATGCCGCTCTTGCCGTGCACGTAATCAGCAAACACCGGCGGCTG